>MGSS01000132.1 GCA_001798595.1 Deltaproteobacteria bacterium RIFCSPLOWO2_12_FULL_60_19
CACCGCGGCTTCCAGGCCGCGTATTCCTTTCCATTCGGTGGAGGGACGAACGCGACCGTCGCTTCCGATCTGATCGACGCCCCAATAAATTTCCACCGAGTGGCCATCGGGGTCGTTAAACTCGACGGAGATTTGGCATCCGGCCCGGCGCCGTCCTTCAAAGGAGAGCGGAACGTTATGAGCACGCAACCGCTCGCGCGCGGCGAAAACTTCTTCCAGCGTCGCGACCTCGAAGGCCATATGATGCAGTTCCAGTTGTTTTGAATTTCCGGGGCCGGCGCCGACGAGCGCCAGACAGTGATGGTCGGTGTTGCAGCGGAGGAAAGCGAAGCCGCCGGGTTGCATTTCCTCGGGATAGACGTCCGAGACTTGGAATCCCAGAATCTGCGTGTAAAACGCCAGCGAGCGCTCGAGGTCGCCGACTTGCAAAACCACGTGTCCCAGTTTCCTAATCTTGAACGGCATGCCGGCCGGCGGCGCGACTTTTCTGAGTTTCTCAACATCCAGAGCCATAAACGCGCTCCTTTCACTCAGGCGGCGACGTGGAGGTTGTGATAATGGTGCGCCTTGGAGACCGCGCCGATCTCCTGAATGATCTTCCGCCAGCTCTCCCCCTCGTCGTCGCTATAGAACACATCTCCGTCCGTGGTGCCGGCAAACAGCGCGAAGCCGCCGTCCCAGACGTCCATCGCCGTCGCTTCGATGTTCGCGCGAATGTGATCCGGCAAGCCCTTGTGCAAAATCTCCCAGCTCTGGCCGCCGTCCCGGCTGCGGGCGACGCGCGCGTCCGCGGTGTGGAGCTTCCGCCACGTGCCGGGGCCGGTCTTTGCGCCTGCGACAAACATGAGGTTGCCGTTGCGCGGATGGATCAGGATCGGATCGACATAGCCGATCCGAAAATCTCTCGGCGTGAGGCTCGCCCAGCTCCCGCCGCCGTCGCGACTGACGCAGACGCCGGCGACATCGGTCGGCGCGCCGTTGGTCGTCGGCATGACGAGATAAACGCTTCCCGGATCTGAAACGGGCGCCAGCACCCGGTGCGCGTCCGGGTTCAAACCCGAAACCGTCTTCCACGTCCTCCCGCCGTCCTTGCTTTTAAGAAAGCCGCCCACTTCGACCGCGGCATAAATAGTTTCGGCGCGCTGCGGATCGAACGCGAGGCTCTTGACGTGCGCCTGATGCGGCGGGCCGGGGAAGGTCCACTGCTCGACGCCCGGCACCTGCCGCAGTCCCGGCATCTCGATCCAGTTTTGTCCCAGGTCGTCGCTGTAGAAGAGATGAGCCGGCTGCGTTCCGGCATAGAGCCTGGTCCGTCCGCCGACCGGCTGCGCAGCGAGCGTGTAGATCTCCCACCCGCCGATGTCCCGGTCCCGCCTTTCCCAGCTCTTGCCGAGATCTTTGCTGGCAAAGAGCGCCTCGCCGTAGGTGCCGGCGAAGAGCATGCGGCTCGAAGGCTCAAACAGGATTGCGCTGATATGCTCGCCGGGCAAAAATCTTTGCTGTAGACTCCATGAACCGTTGCGCCGCGCGAAAGCAAAAATGCCATCGACCGTCCCGACCAGTAGCGTGTCGTTCGGCGACTCCCCTACCGTCGTCGTCTGACCTCCAGGCGATAAACAGATGAACATAAGCCCGCCCTCCTTTCGGCTCTTGGGAGGATCTGAAAATAACGGCCTAAGTTACCTATTCTTCTCCGCATCGGTCAAGAGGAAAAAACTGATGGGAACCTCGGCTCCCAGGCCGGTCAGAAAGGTCCCAGCTACAAGGCGCGCGAATGCCCGCGAGCGGAGGCGTACTTTCCTGGTACGTTGACGCGAAGCGGGCCGAGCGCAACCATCACTACCGCCCGCCTGGGGGGTCCCTCGAAGGGCCTATGCGTGGGACGAGAAGGATCAAGCGTACCTCACAGATACTCTCAGCTCTTCGGAGCAGCGTAACACCGACGTATCGCATCGGCCCGGAGAGAGATTCCCAGGCGGGCTGACGGTAGACGGGCCTTTATGGCCGGGCTGGTCACACGTTGAAGCGGAAGTGGATAATATTGCCGTCCTGGACCAAGTAGTCCTTGCCTTCGAGGCGGAGCTTGCCCGCTTCGCGGCACTTGGCCTCGCTGCCGTAGCGGATAAAATCGTCGTAGGCCACGACCTCGGCGCGGATAAAGCCGCGCTCGATGTCGCTGTGGATCTTCCCCGCAGCCTTGCGGGCGACGGTGCCGCGCGTGATCGTCCACGCCTTGACCTCGTCCTCACCGGTCGTAAAGAAGCTGATGAGATCGAGCAGCGCGTAGGAGGCGCGGATGAAGCGGTCGCGCGCCGCCTCCACGATTCCCAGCTCCCCCAAGAAAGCCTGCCGGTCCTTCTCGTCCAGCTGCGCGACCTCCATCTCGACCTTGGCCGAGAGGTAGAGACCGGGCAGCTTGAGTTTCTCCAGCTCCGCTTTGTAAGCGTCGGGGAGTTCTTTCCCCGCCCGCTCTTCCGCCACGTTGAACAGCGCGATCACCGGCTTGCGGCTCAAAAAGCCGAAGCCCGCAAGCAGCGCCTCTTCGTCGGCGCTGAAGCTCAAGCGTCTCAGGCTCTCTTCGCCTTCGAGCGTTTGCAGGCAGCGCGCGAGCACTTCCCCCTCGCGCTCCCTCCCCTTCTCCTTCTTGAGCCGCCCCAGGCGATTCTCCAGCACACCCAGGTCCGCGAGAATCATTTCGATCAGCAGGCCGCGCAGCTCTTTGAGCGGCTCCGACGCGCCATCGAAGTCGCCGAGCACCAGCGCCATCGCATCGACGTCTTTCATTTGCGCGAGCAGGGCAGCGTTCGCCTTGAGCTTCTCCTTGCTCTGCGAGGCGGGAAAATCGGTAAAGCGGATCTCGGCATAGGTGGTTTTCTTCGGCTGGAAGATCGCCGCCAGACGGTCGACGCGGGTGTCGGGCACTTTGGTCACGCCGAGGTGACTTTCCATCTTTTCACCCTGCCCCAGTTCGGCGTGAAGCCCCGTCAGGGCGTTAAAGATCGTCGTCTTGCCGGAACCTTGATGTCCGATCAAACCTACTTTCAACTTTTTTCTCCGTGGGGACGATAATCGCGGATCGCAGTGATTCGTGCAGCGTCACGAATACGATTAACAGACAGAAATGGAAAAAGCGAGAAGGGGCGCTTTCTTCGTGATGCGTGTTCGTGATCCTCCGAAGCAGTCCTCTGGGCTTTCGTGCTCGCCGGTCCTCCGGGCACGAGTCGCCATTCGACAAGCTCATGGCCCTGAGCAAAGTCGAAGGGCGAGCACGGCATTTCTCCGATCACGAGCACGATTCAGAGCGTTGCGATGCAGAAGGCAGGGATCAATGAAGCCCAGCCGATGAGCCAATAGGTCAATGGTCTAAGGGCACAGCCGGATTTTTGGAGGCGTCGCAGCAGATAATCCGTGGCGATGATTCCCAGCAGACCCGCCACCGAAGAGAAAAGCGCGCGCGGCGGCAGCGGTGTGTCGCCGCCCGGCGCTGTTGCGGATGGAAGCAGGGAAAGAAACGCGACGAGCCAAGCCGGGAACAGCGCCGCGAGCCCTAGCAGCCAGTACTGCTGTGTTTTCCATTCGGGCCTCTTCGCCTGCAAATAGAACACCCCTACGCCGGTTGCCACGATACCGACGACTCCGATAACTGCAGATGCCATAGCTATTGCACCGCCTACTCTTTGAAACCCAGCTCGCGTCTGACGATCCTTGCCCCATCGACCATCGCTTTCAGCTTCGGAAACGCGACCCAGCGCGGCGTGGGATTGAAGCCGCAGTCGGGATTGATCCAGAGTTTTTCCGCCGGGACATGCTTGAGCGCGATCCGGATCCGCTCGGCTACATCTTCCGGCGTCTCGATGTAAAAAGACTTCTGGTCGATCAGCCCGGCGCCCAGCTCGCGATCGGCGCCGATCTCCTTGCACAACTCGATCTCCGCCATCTCCCGGTTGGCGAATTCCAGAACAAACTGGTCGGCTTTGGCCGCCAGGAGATCGGGGAAGAGACTGCGGTATGTCCGCTTCACCAGGGGGCGGCCACGGTGATTGCCGAAACAGATGTGCATGGCGATTTTCGCCTTTACCCCATCCACCGTGGCGTTGAAGATTTGCGCCATCTCTTTTCCATCTTTGTGCAGCTCGCTGAAAGCCGGCTCATCGACCTGAATAAAATCCGCTCCCGCCGCGGCGAGCGCTTTCAGCTCCTTGTTGATGAGGCCGACGAAGTCCCACGCGAGCTCCCTCTGGTCTTTGTAGCCGCTCTTGATCCGCACTCCGGAGGCAAACGTCGTCGGGCCGGTGCAGGTCGCTTTAATCGCGTTGGCGGCGTGCGCCTTGAGATAACGGAATTCATCGACCACGCCCAGTCCTTGCGGGGCTGAGATTTTTCCTACGACCTCGTAACTCTCACGCGTGTCGTAGCCCTGGTCGCCCAAACTTCGCTCCGGCGGCAGCATGTCGATCCCGTTGATTCGCCTCAGGTAGGTCCGAAAGAACGAGCCCAAGCGCCGCATCTCGCCGTCGGTGATGACGTCCACGCCCGCCCGCTCCTGATCCAGTATGGCGATATCCGTCGCCGTGTCCAGCGCCTCGTCAACGTCCCTTTGGCCCAGCTTCTTGGCCTCCGCCTCCTGGCGCACGAGATACCACCAGCTCATCTTCGCGTGGCTTCCGACGACTGAAGTAGGAAGGAGAGGCAACGAGGTTTTCATACCATACCCCCGCTCTTTCACTTAAGCGCGCCTCGCGCGCCTAAATGTGTTGCTAGAAAATCTCCGATAAGCGGCCGATACCGGAACGGCATATTGTTGCAGACGTGGTTGCCGCCTTCGAGCACCACCATCTCCTTCAGGCCCGAGGCCTCGGCGTAGATTCGCTTGGGCTGCTCCATCGGCACGAAATCGTTGGTCCCGTGGACGATCAACAGCGGGCAGCGGATCTTGCGCGCCAGCCCTTCGAGCGTGCAGCGTCGGTGCAGCTCCCCCAACTGGTTCTTGTCGTAGATCTTCCAGATGTGCGCGATGCGGGCGAACTCGAACGGATCGTCGAAGCGGTTGAGCGAGCGCGTCCGGTCGTACATCCCGCCGGAGAGCGTGCAGGCTTTGATGCGGTCGTCGCAGGCGGCCGAGCGCGGCCCGAGATACCCTCCCATGCTCGGGCCGAACACGCCTAGCCGCGCGGCATCGACCTGAGGCAGCTTTTCCAGGTAGTCGATAACGGCGGAGGTTGCCTGCTCAAAATCAACGACGATTCCGCCCTGAAACCAGCTCTCGCCTTGCCCGGGGCCGTCGAAGGTAAAGGTCGCCAGGCCACGCCGCAGAAAAACGTCTTCCATCGTGCGCCCCTCTTCCTTCGTCGATTCCAGGCCTGAGATGATTATCACCACCGGCGGCTTATTCACGCCGTCGGGCACGCGCAGATAAGCAGGCATGCGAAAATGGCGGAAAGGCACTTCGTGCCGCACTGCCGGCGGATTGAGATAGGGCGCGGCCTTCGCGTAGCACTCCACGCGCTTGTTGTGCGCCGGCACGTACTGCTCCATATCGTCGGGCGAGTTGTTACACGCGAAATGATAGGCCATGGCCGCGAGGAGATAGGCGTCGGTTGCGCTCTCGCGGTTGCCCTTCGCCTCTTGCTCGCGCGCGAACTCCCCGTGCCCCGCCGCTGTCACGCACCACTCGTGGCACCAGTCGCTCCAGATGCGGATGCGCGCGCTGGTTGTGACGAGATCGTTATAGTCGATTCCCTGGACCACCATCCGCGGCGCCCAGGTCTTCAGGACGTGATCGACGGTCGGATCGGGATGTTTGGCGAGCATTGCCGTCTATCTCCCCCACAACTGCTTCGTCGCGATTCGCGCTCCTTCCGCCATCGCCTCGAACTTCGCCCAGGCGATCTTGGCGTCGCCCACGCGCGGGCCGAGGCCGCAGTCGGTTCCGCCCATGACGTTCTCGCGGCCGACGATTTTGGCGTATCTCACGAGCCGGTCCGCGATCAACTGCGGATGCTCGACGATGTCGGTGGCGTGGCCGACGACGCCGGGGACCAGCACTTTGCCCTCCGGCAGCTTGACTTCCTCCCACACGCGCCACTCGTGCTCGTGGCGCACGTTGGAGGCTTCGATGGAATAAGTATTCGCGCGGATTTTAAGAATGAGATCGACGATGTCGCGAAGCGGGATATCGTACTTGTGCGGCCCGTGATAGCTGCCCCAGCAGGTATGAAAGCGCACGCGGTCGGGCGGAATATCTCTCAGGGCGTGGTTCAGCGCATCGACCCGCATCCCGGCGTACTTGCGATACTCCGCCACGCTCATCTCGGGATAGATCTGCCAGGCGTCCGGCAGATCGGGATTGTCGATCTGCAGCAGGAAGCCACCCTCGACGATCGCCTTGTATTCCTCCCTCATCGCTTCGGCCAGCGCGAAGAGATACTCTTCGTCGCTCCGGTAGTAATCGTTTTTGAGCCAATGCTCCAGCGTCCCCGGCGCGACTGCGGGAAGAAACGCCTCCTCGTATTTCACCCCCTGAAGCGCGGCTTTGAAATTCTCGATCTCGGTTTTGACGGCGTCGTGCCCGACGTATTTAAGCGGGCCGTTACAGAAAACGCGCCAGAGGTTCTCGCCGCGCATCGTGGCAAGCCGCTTCTGGAAATACTCCGGAAAGTCCTTCAAGTCGCGGCCGAAGATTGTCGACGCGCGCTCGTCCGGCTTGGCGGGCCGCTCGACAAAGCCGCTCAGCCGCTCGCGGGCGTAGCGCGAAAAATTGGGCTTGCCCACCTCGCCGTCGTTGATCACGTCGAGGCCGCAGGCAATCTGTTTCTTCACGACTTCCACGACCGTCTCGCGCACGCGCTTCGCCAGCGCCTCCTTGTCGTAGGGCTGCCCGCTGTTCCTCGCAACCAACATCCCCCTCAAGTCGGGCGGCAGCGGCAGGCTTCCGGCGTGCGTGGTGAGAATGCGCTCCGTGCTGTGCTTCATCGTTTTTCCGCTTTCATCCGCAAGACGAGGCTATAGATATGCCTGCCGGTAGGACGCGTCAAGGGGAAGCCCATCGCTTCGTGATTCGTGTTCGTGGCACTCCGAGGCGCTCCTCTGCGCTTTCGTGCTCGCCGCTCCTCAGAGCACGAGTCACCATTCGACAAGCTCATGGCCCTGAACAAAGTCGAAGGGCGAGCACGGCATTTCTCCGATCACGAGCACGATTCCGATGAGCCCCTTTCAGCGGCCTGTTGACCGCACAACTCGACGGTAGTACAGAGCAGGGCATGGCTAAATTGAGATTGAGTTTCGTTTCCGCATTTAATGAGCGCGTCCAGCCTCTGATGGACGGCACGGTTCAAGCCGAGGGGCTGGAGCTGGTCCCGACCTATTCGCACCCCGGCGAAACCTTCTGGCGGCAACTCAAGTTCGGCGAATTCGAGATCGCCGAGATGTCGCTCTCTTCCTATCTCATCGCCCGCTCGCACGGCGTGGAGATGATGGCGATTCCGGTCTTTCCCAGCCGGCGCCTCTTCCACGGCGAGATTTTGGTCCACGCGGACTCCGGCGTGAGAGAGCCCGGCGATCTCGTCGGCAAGCGCATCGGCGTCGCCGAATACCAGCAGACCGCCGCGCTGTGGCAGCGGGGAATTCTGGAGCACGACTTCGGAGTGTCGCAGTACAAGGTTGACTGGTATATGGAGCGGACGGAAGAGCTGAGCCACGGCGGCGCGACCGGCTTCAGGCCGCCGGCGGGAATATCCTTTCACCGCATCCCGCCTGACAAGAGCCTCGCTTCGATGCTGCTGGCTCACGAGATCGACGCCGCGGCCGTCGCCGGGCCGTGGACCCGGCAGCCGAGCTTCGTCGATCGCTCAAGCCGCATCCCCGGCAGCGGCGACTGGAGCAAAGTCAAGCCGCTCTTCCCCGACCGCATCCCCGAAGCGAAACGCTTCTTTAAAAAACACGGCTTCATCCCAGCCAACCACACCTACATCATCCGCGGCGACGTCTATCAAAAATATCCCTGGGTCGCCTTCAACCTCTACGCCGGCTTCGTCAAGGCCAAGGCTTTCTTCCAGGAGAAATTGCTCGAGCGTATCCCGTCGGCGCTCTTCTTCGGGCGGGAGTATCTGACGATGACGCGGGAGGTTCTCGGCGACGATCCCATTCCTTACGGTCTCAAAGCGAACCGCGCGATGCTTGAAACGCTCGTCAATTTCTCCCACGAGCAGGGGCTGACGCAGAAGAAGCCGAAGCTTGAGGAATTATTCGCGGAGAGCACGAGAGATCTGTAGAAGCAGGGATTAGGAATTAGGGGTTGGGAATTAAGGTAAGAATGCTTACCAGCTTGGCGTTCGTTGCTATTCCTTACCCCTAATTTCTAATCCCTGTTTTTCAATCTGCTCACGTAATACTCCCAGCCGCGCGCGGGGAAGCGCTCGTCCGCGCTGAAGGTGTCCAACTCCCGGGCGCTGAGATACTTCGGCTCGCCGTGGAGCAACGCCAGATGGGCCAGCTCGCCCAACTTGGCGAGACGGATTGTCCGCTGCACCGCCTGCTCGATGCTGGCGCCGACCACGGTGTCGCCGTGGGCACGCATCAACACCGCCGGACCGTCGCCCAAAGTCCTGGCCAAAAGCTCGCCGCGCTCGATCGTCCGCACCAGCCCCGCCGCTTCATACACCGGCGGGCCGTCGGCGGAGAGAAATTTCCCGTAGTGGTGCAGCGGCCGGAGCTTGACCGGCAGGACACTGAAGAGCGTGCTCCACACGGAGTGCGTGTGGCAGACGCCCAGCACGTCGGGCCGCGCTTTGAGCACGCAAGCATGGATCGGCCATTCGTTCGGCGGCGGCTCAGCGCCGCCGAGATATTTTCCGTCGAAGTCGAGCATGATGAGCCGCTCTACGGTCGCGCAGCCCGGACTCACGTTGGCGATCGTCAGAAAGGCGTCGGCGCCCGGCACGCGCGCCGCAACGTGGCCGTAGCCGTCGGTAATCCCCTCGTGGTCGAGAATATGGCAGGCGGTGACCAAGGTTTGCTTGATCTCGTCCAGTTCCATGGAGTCAAAGACGGGCACGCCCGCTTGCGTTGAAGAAGCCATAGTTCCTCCGGGATTCAAACTCGAATTCACCGCTGTCGTCTCGCAGTTTTATTAAGCAGCCTCCGCCCTGTCAAGTGGCGTCGAGCGTAACGCCAGTCTTGACTGCCCGGCGACCGACCGCTATTCTCTCCCGCTAATGGGAGTCGAGGCTTTGCGCGAAGTCTCTTGTTTTTCGCGTCGAGTTGGGTTTGAACTTGCCACTTGACGCTCGACACTCTTAACAAGATGGACGCAACCATTCAAAAGATACTTACCCTGGTCGAGAGGGGAACGGTCGAGCAGCGCTGCGCGGCGCTGCTCGTCCTGGCCGCTCTCAGGTTGCAGAATTCCGCGATTCTCAAAACCGTCGCGGCAACGTTGAACCACGCGAATCCGCTGCTGAGGGATTTCGCCCTCCGCTACTTCGAGGAGGTCGAGCCTAAGACGGCCATTTCCCTGCTGCCCAAATTTCTCGAAGACCCGGACAAAGACGTGCAGGAACGGGCGGCCCGTCTGCTCACCAAGGCCGGCCAGGCGGCGGTCCCCGCGCTGCTGCAGCGCGCGCCTTCCGCCTCGCGCATATGGCAGTTGAACGCGGCGCGCGTTCTGTGCGCCGTGCGGGGAAAAGCGGCGTTGACGGGATTGCTGCGCCTGCTCGTCGCGGGCACGGACGAGTTCAACAAAGCTGTTTGCGATTTAATGACGCCGGCGATCCGGGAGATGAATCCCAAAGAGCAGGAGCAGCTTTACGGCGAAATCGAAAAATTCGCCGCGAAGTTGGACCCGAAGGAGCAGCGGCCCGCGGTCGTCTCGGCCATCCGGATGTTCGGACAGCTAGGCCGATCCAAGGCCCGCCGCCGGCTGTTCCGTTTTCTCGATCGCGAACACCACCCCGCTCTCCGCTCCCATGCCCTGGTCGCGTTGCTTCACTGTCTGGCAAAAGAGGATTTGCACAAGGACGAATATGCCAGGCTCTTTTCCCTGCTCGAAGAAACGGAACTCTCCGAGGTCACGCGTTTGGCATTGGACCTGCTCGACGCGCATCCGCTGCCGGATGACTCGCGCTCGCTGCTCTCCCGCCTGGTCGAGAGTCCGCACGAAGCGGTAAAACAGTTCGCGCTGCGCCGCATGGGAGAGTTCGGCTCGGCGGCGACCGTGCGCACGCTGGTCCAGCAGTTGGCTGACCCCGACTACCGGCGGCGCGACATCGCCGCGCTCTCGCTGCACAAGATTCCGGAAGCGCGCGCCGCGCTCATCAAAGAGCTGATCGAGTGCGACAATCCAAGCAAGGCCTGGACGATAGCCGAAATATTGCCCACGTATGAGGGAAAGTGGCGGCAGGAAACTTTGACCGCGCTATGGAGACGGCTGCAAGCGGCGGTCGAGGCCGAGGACCGGATTCAGGCGTCTTTTCTGCACGTGCTCAAGCATGCAAGCGCGGAGTACGTTTACGAACAGCTCGCCGACCAGGGCGCGCGTCTCGTCAAGGCCAAAAAGTACAAAGAGGCGCTCGGCTTTCTGACGCCGCTGAAAGAATTCTCCGGCTTCAAGCCCGAGGACAAGTTCCGGCTCGCGTTCGCGCAGCTCAAACTCCACTCTCACGCCGTCGCGCCTGCAAGCCACCGCCATGGCCCCGCGGTGGACCTGCTCAGCGATCTCTACCGCGACTCCGCCTACCCGGTGTTCGAGTCGCTGAGAAAAGAAAAGAGCCTCGCCCCGGAGGATTTCTTCTATCTCGGCTTCAGTCTGGTCGAGCGCCCCGGCGAAGAGCGGAATCTTGGAAAGAGTTTATTGGAGCACGTCGCCGCAAAAGTTCCACGGACGAAAATCGGCAAGGGCGCGAAGAATAAATTGAAGCTGCTGAAGTGGTAGATTGGGGCAAGCAATTAGTGGAGCGGCTGGCCTGCCGTATTACTCACCGCGCCACCAACGGTTGAAATCGCGTGCCCCGTGAAGGAAACCGAGCACGGTTATCTGGGAAGCCGCCACCTCGTATAATAGCCGGTACTTCTGTACAAGAATCTCACGGACTGTAGGGTTGTCGAGTTCGGGCACAATGCGGCCCCGCTCACTCAGGGTATCGAGCGACTCGGCGGCATCCAGAGCGCGCTCGATAAGGTCCACTGCCCTCTCCGGGGAATCCTGCGCGACATACGCCGCCGCTTCGTCGAGAGCATCGCGCGCCCGCCGCGTCCAGATCACCTCTCGGCGCTGCGTTGCCATTTTCTGCGAAGCTGTTCCGCCACTTCCGCGTGTGTGATCGTTCGACCCGCTTCAACGTCAGCCCGGCCCTTGGCAACCTCGTGCAGCACGTAGAGGTGGTACAGAACTTCATCGAGGCTACAATTGTCCGGGAGGCGATCCAGGAGGGCTCGTACAGTCTCTTTGGCTTCCATAACGTTCTCCTCTGGGTGAATCCTAGCAAACCCAAAAGCGGACTGTTGTGCGATGCTTCACAGATCCTTGAGAGTGCTCTTGGCTTTTTCGTCCAGCGCCTCACGCACCAGGAAATCGAGCCTTCCCGCCTCGGAGTCGGCTTCGATCTCCTTGTCCCACCTCTCCCACTCTTTTTCCGACAGCCACCGGACCAATTCGGTAAACTCCTCTTTGGGAAGTCCCTCGATTTCCGTTTTGAGCTTTTCTACCTTCGACATGGCCTTATGATGCCACATCAAATGTCTGCTGGCAATGTACATCATCCAGTTTAACTACGGCGTCTTTGTGGTCAACGGAATACATAAAAAAAATTAGTTTACCACACTGAGGTCAGCCGCTGCTACAAGCGATCGGCCTGAAGCGAACCGTTAGAACTTACCTTGCAAAGCCACTTCCTATTCCAGACCCGACGCTTGAAACAAACGATGAAAGAACTGCTCGATTGTATCGAGAAAGCGCCGGCAGAGAGCTGGCGAAACCTTAACCTCACTGTCAGGGCTATCTTTAGATCCAAGCAGACGTAGGTCCCTCTTATATTTTTCGATCAACCTCCCCACAGTTTTTTGATGCTCTTCGTCAGCACCCCGAACACCCCCACGATGGACAATGATGTTGCGAAGCTCCGCGAGGTCCCGGAGTTCCCGCCACGCCCTATCGCCCGATACGTTCAGGTTCACTACCTTGTTAAAGTATAGCTTCGCTTGCTCGATGGGAGTCCCCCGGAAATCTTTGATTCGTAGTGAGAGCTTCTTTTCCTCTTTCAGATATTTGGCTAAACGGATCAGCTGAGTTTTTACAATCGTATGGAGCAAGGTAACGATTGAATATCGAAGAAGCTTTGGAAAATCGGAGTCAAATCTCGATTCTCGAATCTCAATTTCATACTCAAGAGTATGTTGATCCCGTTTTTGGCGCTTGGCTATTTCGGAAACTCTCTTGATGGCGCGGCGTTTCGCTTCAGGTATTGTTGTTTCCACTTCTGCGAGATATGTACGGACGATTGACAGCCAGGTCAACGTCTCGAGAATGAAGGGGTCGTAATCAAATTCACCTATTCGAACGGCCATAGGCGCCTCGTAGTCGTGTGAGCATCGCAGTAAAAAAGCCCGAACCATTGAATGGCTTGCGTCACCGCATCTCGCCTATCGGCTTCCCGATGCTCGCGTGATTGTGTACCGCCTCCGAGGCCTTGTCAACTTATCTGATAGCCGGTCGTCGATACACCAGTCAGCGGATCGCGTCAACGCCTGACACCACGGCTTGACAACTTCCACCCTGCCGCGTTACACGCCACATAGAGTTTTTAACGGTCTATCAGCAGGTTGCTAAAAACTGCTTCTTGGAGCCTGATCAAAAAGGTTCCAGATGCAAGGCGCGCGAAGAATCGGGAACGGAGGCGTACTCTACGTCGAGCGAGCGATTCGAGCGGAACTATCGTCACCCCTGCCGTTGGCAGGCTATGGCAGATGGGCCTTTTTCAGGAGGCTCCTGGAGGTTTACCCATGGCACAACAAAAACCACGCATCACTTTCGGCTCTCCCCCCGAGCCGCGCAATCGCGCGTTGATCGACGGGCTGGTCGAGATCGACGGGTACGAGATCGAGCACATCGGCAAGTACTCGCCGGGCGAGTTTCATTACCGCTTCGTTCAAGGCGAGTACGACCTCTGCGAGATGTCCACCGCGACTTTCATGCGGGCGAAGGAGAAGGGCAAGCGTTTCATCGCCCTGCCGGTCTTTTTTCAGCGCGGGCCGCGCCAGCGCAACATCTTTTACTGCGAGGGCAAGCTCAAGCACCCGAGCGAGCTGAAGGGCAAGAAGGTCGGCGCTTTTCGCTACGGGGCGACGGCAGTCGCCTGGGCGCGCGGCTTTCTCCTTGACGAGTGCGGCATCAAGACGACGGACGTGGACTGGTTCGTCTCGGGACGCGAGGTTTTCATCGCGGATAAACTACCCGTGAAAGTCGAAAGGCTCGACCCCCCGCCACCCTTCGGACAGGAGAAAGCTCAGCTCGCGGAGCTGGTGAGCAAGGGAACGCTCGGCGCCGCGCTCGTCCCCGGAGACTCCGGCTACCTCGGCCTTTTCGGCGGCGGCGAGGTTCCCGGAGAGATGGGAAAATTTCCCGGCGTGAAGCCGCTGTTCGAGGACACCGACGAGATTGTCCGCTGGGTGAAGCGGAGCGGCATCTACCCGATTATTCATCTGATGGCGATGAAAATGGAGACCGCCGAGAGATATCCCGATCTTCCGGCGAAGCTGATCGAGGCTTTCCGGGAGTCTATGAAACTGGCGACGAAGTATATGACCGCCGGAGAAGTCGCCGGCTACGCGAAAGAGCGGGAAGTGTTGGGCGAAGATCCCTACGCCTACGTTTTGGGAGAGACGGAGAAGCGCACCATGCGCGCCCTGAACCGCTACCAGATCGAGCAGGGATTGATGAAAACGGAGCTGCCGCTCGAAAGCCTCTTTGTGCGCGAGGCGTTTGCATAATCTAGGCGAAGGAGAGTTGAATGGCGTCACTGACGTTTAATGTTCTGGAAACGACCATCGCCGACATTCACAGCGCCTTCCGGTCGGGGCAGCTCACGGCGCGGCAACTGGCGCAGATGTATCTCGATCGCATCGAGGCCTACGACAAAAAAGGCCCCGCGCTTAACGCGATCATCACGCTGAACCCGAAAGCTCTCGACGAGGCGGACCGGCTCGACGCCGCCTTCAAGACTTCCGGCTTCATCGGGCCGCTTCATGGGATTCCGATCATCGTCAAGGACCAGGCCGACGCCAAAGGCATGCCGACGACGCTCGGCTCGCTGTTGTTCAAAAACTACTACCCGGATCGAGACTCCTTCGTCGTCGAGAAATTGAAAAAGGCAGGCGCGATTATTCTGGCGAAGGCGACGCTCGGCGAATTGGGCGGCGGCGACACGCATGGCTCGCTTTTCGGCTCGACGAGAAATCCGTACGCGCCGGACCGGACCGCGGGCGGTTCCTCCGGCGGCTCGGCGGTAAGCGTCGCGGCGAACTTCTCGACCGTGGCGGTCGGCCAGGAGGGCTTCGCGTCGATCCGCAGGCCTTCGATCTGGAACTCGATCGCCGGCATGCGGCCCAGCGCGGGCCTCGTGAGCCGGGGCGGCGTCTTTGCCGGTTGGCCGGAGATCGCCGGTTCGCTCGGCCCGATGGCGCGCACGATCAGGGACCTGGCTGTTCTGCTGGACGCCATGGTCGGCTACGACCCGGAGGATCCGCTGACGTCGCGCGGTGTCGGCCATGTTCCGGAGAGCTACGCGAAATTTCTCGACAAAGACGGCTTGAAAGGCGCGCGTATCGGCATCTTACGCGAGTCGATGGGTTTCGACTCCGAGCCCGACTCGGAGGATTTCCAAAAGATTGCAGAGATTTTCGACCGGGCCGTCGCGGAGTTGAAAGCCGCCGGCGCCGAGGTCGTCGATCCGGTCGCGATCCCGAAGCTCAAGGAGCTGCTGGCGAAACGGGCCGGAAGCTACACCGAGGGAGAAGAATCGTTCAAGAGATATTTCGGCAGGAGCGCCAAGGCTCCATTCCAATCGCGTCAGGAGGCGGCTGAGTCGCCGGATTTTCAGAAAGTCGTCCGCCGCTCGCAGGATCGATGGAAGAGATCCGTAGATTCGAGCAAACACTACGAGTATCTGCTGGCGCGGGATGAGCTGACCGTCAATTTTTTAAAGGTGATGGCCGACAACAAGCTCGACGCCATCGTGCACAAAGCCGTCGAGCACCAACCGACGCCGATCCGTGACGGCATCAACCCGCCGTACGTCGATCAGAAGGGCGCGCCGCATCTGAACACGTTCCTGGTCTTCGTTCCCACGTTAGTAGTCCCCGCGGGATTTACGCGCGACAACCTTCCCGCCGGGATCAGCTTTTTGGGACGGCCTTACGACGACGCCAACATGATCAAGCTTGCTTATGCGTACGAGCAGGCAACCCGCCATCGCCGCCCGCCCGCCAGCACGACGCCGCTTTAGGAGGAGGAGCCATGACTCGTTTGCCGAATGTTAAGCGCGATGATCTCTCGCCGGAGGATCAGAAGATCTGGGACCGCATCGCCGCCGTCCGCGTCGGCGTGCGCACCGGAGCGGGCGGGCCGTTCGGGGTGTTGATGCACTTGCCGGCGCTCGCCGACCGCGTGGCCGCGTTGGAGGATTACTTTCGCTTCGACGCGGCGCTGCCCGCTGTGGATCGCGAGTTAGTGATTTTGGCCGCCGCGCGTGAGATGGGCGCGCGCTACGCCTGGGTGCGCCACGAGGCCCGGGGCCGCGAGGTCGGCACGCGAACGGAAGCGATCGAGACCGTGCGCGCCAACGGTTCCTTGGATAAACTCACGCCGCGCGAGCGGCTGTTGGTCGAGATCGTGCGGAGCCTGCTGCGCGAGCGACGGCTATCGGATGAGCTGTTCGCCCACGCTCTGGCCGAGCTGGGCCGCCAACAGCTTATCGAAACCGTTACGCTCACCGGCCACTACGGCCTGGTCGCGTTGGTCGTGAACGGATTCGACGTGCCGCCGCCGATAGGCAGCGTGACGTTTTGAGGGATGCGGGATGAAGGATAAGGGATAAAGGGGAAGCGCACGGATTTTTCCGAACACGAGCACGATTCAAAGGAGATCAAATCATGCTTAAAGATAAAGTGGTGATCGTGACGGGCGGCGGCAAGGGAATCGGGCGGCACGCGGCCAGGACTTTCGCGCAGGAAAAGGCGAAAGTCGTGATCGCCGACGTCAACGGCGAATGGCTGCAGAAGACGGCGAGCGAGCTTGGCCGGCTAACCGAGACTCTGGCGATCGACGCCGACGTGCGCGATGAAGTTGCGGTGAAAAAAATGGTCGACCAGGTCGTCAGCCGCTTCGGCCGGATCGACGTGCTGGTCAACAACGCCGCCATCGTGCCGCACTTTGCCTGGGGAATCCCGCGCTGGCCGCGCATCCGCGATATGGAGAAAGATTTCTGGGACCGCGTCATACAGACCAATCTCGGCGGCACCTTTCTCTGCACCAAGCAGGTTTTGCCGCACATGGAGGCGAAAAAGTCGGGCCACGTCATCAACCTTTACGGCGGAGGCGGCCTCAAGCCGTTCGGCGCCTGCGCCTACAAGGCAACGAAGGAGGCGATCCGCGTCTTCACCCGCTATGTCGCCGAAGAAGCGCGGGAGTATAGTGTTTGCGTGGTGATTTTCTCGCCGGGCGTTCCCATCGCCACGGAAGGCGCGCCGGAGGAGGCGCTCAAGCGCCTGCCCGGCCCCGAGATTTTAGGAAAGGGCTTCGTCCTCGCGGCCGAGCTTCCCATGGATCAATCCGGCCAGTGCTTCGCTCACGAAAACGGCAAGCTGGTGATTGAGACCTAGCCCGGCACACACACAGAATCCTCTCGACACGATCGACTCCATGACAACCACCAAACCCGATTCCATCTGGACCCCCGCCTTCGCTCTTCTGTGTCTGGCGCAGTTTCTGGGCTACGCGCAGCACTTCATCCTCACGCCAGCGTTTCCGCTCTACGTCACCCATCTCGGCGGGTCGCCGTTCGTCGTCGGCTTGGTCCTGGCCTCTTTCGCCGTCACCAGCGTGATCTTTCGGCCGCTGATCGGCCACTGGGTCGATCGCTGGAACGAGGCGGGAGTGATGGTTTCGGGCATGCTCCTTCAAGGCGCCAGCACGTTCTTGTGCTATCTCCCTTTCGTCGAGGCCTCGATGCTCGCCAACGGCCTCAGAGGCGTCGGCTGGGCGGGCTTCAACACCGGCGGCTACGCGCTCCTGGCGCTCAGCGCGCCCAGCGAGCGGCGCGGCGAGGCTTCGGGTTATTACAGCGGCGTCCAGAGCAGCGCCACGATCCTGTTTCCCGCCGTGGCGCTGTGGTTGATCGATGCGCCGTTCGGGGGCTTCGGAGTGACGTTTTTTGCGGCCTCGGCGCTGCCGCTCATCGGCGCGGCCGTCGGCGCGCTGTTGACGCGCACCGCGCGCCGCCCGAGTCACGACACGCATTCCAACGAATCGAAGTCCGCGCAGGCCGCAGGCGAAGCGTTCTGGGACCGCGCGGTGCTCCTCCCCTCGGCGCTGCTCTTCTGCGTCCAGCTCACGATCCCGGCGGCCACCAGCTTTCTCGTCCTCTACGCCAAAGAGATCGGCGTCGGCAACGTAGAGTGGTATTTCGTGGTGAGCGGGATCACGAGCCTGATCGCCAGGCCGCTGCTCGGCCGCTTCTCCGACAAGATCGGGCGCGGCCGCTCGCTTGCGGCGGGCTTTGCGTGCCAGGTCGTAGCCCTGCTCCTGCTGGTCTGGGCGTCCGGCCTCATGGGGCTGGTGATTTCGGGCATACTCTACATGCTCGGCGCCGGCGTCGGCGGCGCGACGACACTGGCGCTCGCCATGGAACGGGCAAGCCCCGATCGTCGGGGCCGGGCGATGGCGATGTTTTCCGTCGCCTTTCCGCTAAGCGCCGGAGTCGGCGCGCTGCTGACCGGAAGCGCAGTCGAATTGACAGGTTACTTCGGCATGTTTCTCCTCGCCGCCGGCTTCGCGGCCGCCGGCCTCGCCCTCACGCTCGCCAAGTTGTCAAGTCTCAGGTAGAGCCGAGTTGTCACCAGACTGACTCGCTAAACCCGCCGGGACGCCTGGCGTAAATGAGTCAACGTTTGACAGCTTTGTACAACTCCCGCTGATCGAGACTGCAAACATCCCCTCCTGCACGGCGCGGTGCTCGCGCAACTCCTTGATATATCGAGCTTCTCGTACAAGCCGTAGGCTCGGCCTCTCCTCGGAATGAAGATTGCAAGAGACATTGAAGCGATCCGCCGGGCAGAGGAGAACCCCATGCGAGATCAAGAAGCGCGCTACACGGAAGTCATCAAACTATTCGGCCTGGTCTTAAACCAGTATCGCCTGTACTCCGAACGCCACCCTGCCGCGCAACTCGCGGTGCAAAATTTTCAGGCCAGACTTGAGGCGATCCTGGCTCAGGAATCTACTTTCACCTTGGGCGCCGCCGGGAGACGCCTGATCGTCAACGACCTGCCGCTGGACGCCAAACAGAACGGCATTGCCGGGTTGCAGAAAGACTACGAGCGGTTGGCTATCGAGAGCCTGACCTTCGAGCAGGGGTCGAGCGGCGACGAGATCGTCGCTTTTTTCAAATTGATGGCGTTGCCGCCGAAGAACCTCCAGGAGAAGGGCGGATTTGCCCGGGCCTTTGCCGCGGCGAACTTGCCGCATGTTCGACTCGGAACGATCCGTTATCTGGCGGTCGGAGAAAACGACACCGTGGTGGAGAACGCCGAGGAGAAAGCTCCCGCGAAGCAGCCGCGCAGAATTGAAAAAATGGACGAGGCGATCGAGCGTTGCCTTACAGGCTCCTCGGACGACGTCACCTTTGACCTCGAACGGCTCGGCTACGAGCTGGAGCGAAACCCCAAAGGCGTCGCGCAGGCGATGGTGCGCCGCTCCCTGCAGATGGACATGCTGAAAATCATTGTGAAGGCGGTGGAGAGTTTTCTCGAGGAGCGGCTCGCGCCGCTTTATCTCCATCAGGGGAGGGATCTGTCGCAACCGATCTACGCGCTCGTCAGGGAGTTCAAGAATGCCCTGAAGGAGGCGGGAATTAAGAGAACCGGCGACCTGGTTTTTCCGCTGGAGCGCTGCGCCGATACGGCCAAAGTGGAGCTGATGGTCAAGGCCTATAGGGAGGGCGATCAACAGGCCCTGGAGAACAGCGCCCGGCTGTGCCGCAAAGGGGCCCGCGAGCAGCTCAGGGAGAAGCTCGCCGACCTCGGCGCCGAGGGAGCGGTTTTCGACCGGCTCTTTCCCGAGACGGTGAAACGTAAGTCCCACAAAGTTTCTGTGCCCCTCGAAGAGCTGGAGGAGCTCCGCCGCATACGGGACCGCTTTGAGGAAGAGGTTGCCCTGCGAGTCGCGCAAAGGACGGAGGTTCTCCAACAGGAAAGGGCCAAAGCAGTGAGGGAGAAAGAACGGATGGCGGCTATCCTCAGACACCTCGGGCAGGCGCTGGTGGTGGTGGACATCGACGGGAAAGTCGAATTTATGAACCCGGCGACGGAGAAGCTTCTCGGAATCAGGGAAGCGGACGGCAAGGGCGTCGCCCTGCGCGAGCTTTTGAAAGAGGAACATCTCCTGGTGTTGGCTAAGGATTCTCTCAACGGCGATAGCCGGGACGCGGTTCAAGAGATCGAGGTAACGAGCAAAAAGGACGAAACCCGCCAGATGCTCCAGCGGAGCGGCGTGGTCATCGAAACCAGGGACGGCGAGATCGTGGGAATGTTGTCGCTCCTGAACGACAGCGCCAAACAACAGAGGCCCGCTGAGCTAAAACCCGGACTTATGGCTGATGCCGGCAGCTGATCCCGAGCGCCACTGCCCGGTTCCCATTCTCATCCCTCAGTCTTCCCCTTTTCCACGTTAGCGCCACGAACACGATACACGGCCACGACTTTTCCCCTTGACCCGAGGCGCGATTGCGCCTACTTTGAAGGCGAAAACCGAGAATCAACTGGCCATGCAGAACGGCAAGTAAACAGCCCGCGGACAAAGGAAAGGATCAATCATGCTGAGCAAATTGGCACGCGTCGTTTTTATTCTCTTCGTCCTTCCAGCGGCCGCTTTCGCGCAAGAAAATTACCTTATCGCCTACGGCGGCTTCGCCGGATTCCAGGCGCCGGTGTGGGCCGCCAAGGATCTTGGACTGTTCGCCAAATACGGCTTCAACGGCGAGGTGGTGATGGTCCCCGGCTCGACCCGCGAGATCCAGGCCCTGGTCGGAGGCAGCGTTCACTTCGCCCAGGTCGATGCGGTCACCACCGTCAATGCCGTCAACCAAGGGGCGGATATCGTCATGATCTCCGGCTCGCTCAACACCTTCCCGTTCAGCTTCGTCGCCCAAAAAGAGATTCGCAAGCCGGAAGATCTCGCCGGAAAAAAAATCGGCATCGTGGGCTTCGGCGGCGCCAACGAGCTGGCCGTGACGCTCGCTCTCAAGGAATGGAACGTCCCGCGCCAGTCGGTCACGATCATCCAAAGCGGCAGCGCTTCCACCCGCCTGGTCGCCCTCTCCGCCGGGGCGCTCGACGCCACTGTGCTCGCCTATCCCGAGGTCGGCGAAGCCGTGCGCATGGGCATGAACATGCTGGCGCACATGCGCGACATGAAGACCGCGGCGTTTCCGATGAACGTGATCGTCGTCCGCCGCTCCTTTCTGGAGAAGAACCGCGACGCGGTGAAGCGCTTCCAGCAGGCCTACGCCGAGGCCACACGGCAGTTCCAGACGAACAAGGAAAAGGCGCTGGCGATCCTGGCGAAGCGCATGCAGCAGAAAAATCCCAAGGCGATCGAGGAGACCTACCAGTACGTCGCGCCCGGCTTCTCCTTCCCGACGCGGATATCGCACCAGGGGCTGCGCAACACGCTGGAGATGGCCGCGCAGCGGACTCCGGGCGCCAAGCCGGAAACTAATCTGGAAAAATTTCTCGACGAAGGGACGCTCGACGAGCTGGAGAGAGAAGGCTTCTTTAAGAGGCTGGGCGGAAAAGGTTGACGGCGGGACTGTAACTTATATGGACAGTCCGCTGTGGTTCGACAAGTCTCACCACGAACGGCTTGTTTCTCGTCCGTTCGCCCTGAGCCCGTCGAAGGGTGAACGAAAGGGGTTTCACCAGCTTGCGAGTTCAGTTAACTCTCCCCCGCTATACTGCGCGGGGACGCTTGGCGCCGTCGGGAACGTAAAGCTCCACGGAGACCGTGACCTTACGGTTTTCTTTTCCCTTCAAAACCCCGACCCCGACGATCTGGCGCGTGATCTCCTCGCCACGGTCGTTGTGTACCGTGACCACGATGGCGTACTCGTAGCCCTCTGCGAGCGACGACTGTCTGAGGATGCCTTCGAGCCTGAGCGGCTGGAATGCGGCCACCGGCTCGCGCGCGCCGCGCACCGCCTCGAAGCGGAGAAAGTGGCCGCAGGCGGGGCAGGTAGCGGCGCTCTTGAGGATCGTGCCCTTACAATGCGGGCAGGTCCTGGTCTCCCCGCGGGCCGCGCCGCCGGGTATTTTCATACAAAGGGCCTGGCTTCACTGGGCCGGGCGTCGCTTTTCTCGGCCGGTTTCTTGGTCTCCACCCTCTTCACCTCCCTCGCCTCCTTCAGCTCCCCCTCTTCCCAGCCGAACTCGACCTTGCCGCGCATGCGCGAGCCGGCGGCCACAGTCAGCTGTTTGGCCCTCAGGTCGCCCACCAGCTGGCAGGTTTCGAGGAGATTGACTTGATTCGAGGCGTGGATGTTCCCAACCACATCTCCACCAAGGGTGACGGTCTCCGCGCTGACCTCGCCGCTCACGTGGGCGCCCTGGTCGATGATCAGATTGCCTTTCACCCGGACATCCCCCTTAAAGCTGCCTGCCAGCCGGACGTCCCCTTCCCCCTCGATCTTCCCTTCGATCGTCAGCCCCACGCCGATGACCGACTCTTTCCGCGCGCCTTGCGCCGGCTGCGTATAGGAACGCGGAGGAGTCTCCACGACGGGCGGCGATGCGCTCGGCGGCTGCGTCTCGCCGGTGATCGGGTCGATCCTCATCGATTCTTTCCACATGGCCATACAAGTCCCCCCTTTTCTCGGAAAATTTTACTGCGCCTCTCGTTGGTTAAACGTATGATTTGCAGGCAAAAGGCATACCAAACCCACGGTGCTCCTGTCAACGGCCTTAGAAGCGCGATTGCAAACTTTCAATCGAGCCAAGCTTCGCCGCTCTTTCGGTGAGTTAGGCGAGCGTGAGAGAATTTCTTGGCGCAGCGCGGCCGAAGCCGCAAGAAATTGTTCGAGAGCGCCGGCGAAGAGAAATTACCGGGCGAATAGGAAAAATTACCGTAGTGCGCGCTCAATACCGAGCGCTCATGACACAAAACAGGAAAGTCGTGTGCCAAAGTCGGTCACAGGCTCTAAATATCAAGCGGTTCACCCGCCGCAGGTCTGGCCGTTTTTTGTTTGGGGTTGACCTCGATACCAAAGGTGTCCTATCTTCGGGGCCGCTTTAGAATCGGATGCGCAAAAGGAGGGTGCTTTGTATGAAGCCAAGAAAGCTTCGTTTCACGGCTCTCGTCGTCCTCTGGATCCTGGTTGGGACACTGCTTGATCCTGCGCCTGCGCTCCTGGGCGCTAAGATCGACTGCGGCCCGGTCACAAACAGCGCCGCCGACCTGCCGCGCATCGCGGCTATCGCCACCAATCCGGCGGGGACCGGCGCTCACGCCATCGCCGCCTCGCTGGCTGCGGTAGGCAGCAAGGCCACGCCGATCTCCGTCAGAGTGCAGTCCTACAACGGCCCGAACGCGTGGATGCCGCTGCTGCAGAACGCCGAGGTGGAATTCGGCATCATGAATATCCTTGACGCCTATATGGCCATGGCCGGAACCGGCGGCTATGGAAAGCCTTTCCCCGCCGTCCGGGTGGTTTCCGGCGGCGTGTTTCCTTTCACGGTCGGAATTCTCGTTCGGGATAAGTCCGACATCAAGCAGTTCACCGATCTCAAAGGCAAGCGGATGGCATGGGATTACGGCGGCCATGCGATCAACCAGACCTGGGTGGAAGCGATGCTGGAGGCCAGCGGGCTCAAGCCCGCCGATGTCGTCCAGGTGCGCGTGTCTAATCTAAACGACGGCGTGCGGGGCGTGGCCGAAGGGAAGATCGACGCCAGCATCACGGGCATCGGCATCGCCGTGGTCGAGGAGGCCAACGCCACCGAGCCTATCCGGTTGCTGAGCATGCCGACGACCGACGGCGCAAAGGCCGTGCTTGCAAGGTATGGCGCCTCCGTCGTCAAGCAACCCCAGGCCACGGGCGTTAAGAGCGAAACCTACGTCGTGGGCTATCCGCTTCAACTGGTAGGCTCGACCAAGGTGAGCGAAAAGACCGTCTACACCCTGGTCAAGGCGTGGTGGGAGAACATGGCGGAACTCCAGACCAAGCATCCGCTGTTCAAGCAGTGGACTAAAGAGACGCAGGCGATCGCGAATTTTACCGTCCCCTATCATCCGGGGGCGATCAAGTTCTACAAAGAGATGGGGATTTGGACGGCCAAGCATGACGCTCATCTCAAGGCGATCTGCGGGTAGGAGCGTGTCGAACCACCGCCCGCCTGGTGGTCTCTCGGAGGGCCGATGCGTGGGACGAGGAGTATCAACCGTACCTCCCGGTTACTCTTATCTCGTCGGAGCAGCGTGACATCGATGTATCGCGTCGGCCCGGAGAGAGATGGCCAGGCGGGCGGTGGCACCTAAAGCATCATGCCGGATGAACTAGCCACGGAGGAAACCGCGCGCTCGCGCACCTTCAGGGGGCCGTTAGGCCGGAGCGCGGTTTTTTTTCTGATCGCGATCCCGGCCGTCGGCGTGCTCTTCTTGCTCGACCTGCCCCAACGGTTTGGCTGGCTGATCTTTCCCGAACAATCGGCGGGTCTTATCCTCGGCCTGGTGCTCTGCGCGACATTTCTCTTGATTCCCGCGACTCGACGGTCGCCCTACGACCGTGTGCCCTGGTATGACGCTCTGGCGGCGCTGGTGGGCCTCACCATCGGCCTCTATCTCTTTATTGTGTTTCCGAAGATCGCCAACACCATCGGGGAGATTAGCCTGGAGCGGGTGATCTTAGGCTGCTTCACAGTGCTGCTGCTGGCCGAAGCATGCCGCCGGCTGGTGGGTTTGCCCCTGGTCGTTATCGTCGGCTGTTTTGTCTTTTATGCCCTGTTTGCCGATTACTTCCCCGGCCAGCTCTATGGCCGCGCCTTGTCGGTCAGCCGCTTATCCACTTATTTGTTCCTCGATACCAACGGCATCCTCGGTTTTCCGATCAAGGTCGCAGCGACTACGGTTTTGGTCTTCGTCGTTTTCGGACAGACTCTTTACTCGACCGGCGGCGCGAGTTTTCTGAGCGACTTCGCCCTGGCAGCAGTGGGACGGTTTCGCGGCGGACCGGCGAAGATCGCGATTGTCTCTTCGAGCCTGTTCGGGAATATCAGCGGCAGCGCCGTGGCAAACGTTGTGGTGGACGGAGCCTTCACGATTCCGATGATGAAAAAGGCGGGCTATGCCACGCCGGTGGCCGCCGCCGTGGAGGCCGTTGCTTCCACCGGCGGACAGATCATGCCGCCGGTCATGGGGGCGGCCGCGTTCCTGATCGCCGAATATCTCCAGATTCCCTATGCGAAGGTTGCGCTGGCGGCGCTCGTGCCGGCGATCCTCTACTACGTTGCGTTGTTCATCGAGGTCGATCTGTTGGCGGCGCGAGATGGGATTCATGGCCTGCCCCGAGATCAGCGCCCCAGGCTGCTTCCGGTCCTGCGCGGTTCGGCGGCCTTTGTGGTTCCTCTCGCCGTTCTCATCGGTTGGATGTTTTTTCTTAGACGGCAGCCCGAAGAGGCCGGCCTCGTGGCGGTGCTCGCGGCGCTCGTTACGGGATTGCTCACGCCCGGAGTGAAGCTCGGCCTGCCCCAGCTCAAAGAGATATTGGTCACAACCGGCCGGGGCCTGCTCGATATCGTCGTCACCACAGGACTTGCCGGCGTAGTCATCGGTATCCTTCAGTTGACGGGCCTTGGCTTCAGCTTGACCTTCATGCTGCTCACGGTCGGTCAAGCGAGCGCGATTATTCTCCTTGTGCTTACCGCCATCGTCAGCATCATTCTCGGCATGGGTCTGCCGACGACCGCGGTCTATATCCTTCTGGCGGTGCTGGTCGCTCCGGGGCTGGCGCAAATGGGAATCATGCCGCTGGCGGCTCATCTCTTCATCTTCTATTTCGGCATGCTGAGCATGATTACTCCTCCGGTCTGTCTCGCCGCCTACGCCGCCGCTTCGATCGGCAAGACGGATCCCATGCGAACCGGCTGGGAGGCGATGCGCCTCTGCGCCATCGCTTATATCGTGCCGTTCCTGTTTGTCTTCTCGCCCGCGTTGCTCTTGATCGGCCCGTGGCATGAAGTGGCGCTGTCGAGCGTGACCGCCATCGCCGGCGCGGTACTTTTGGGAGTCGGGTTGGTGGGTTATCTGTTCCGCCCGATCGGCCCGGTCCTGCGGGTGCTATTCCTCGTTGCGGCGATCGGCCTGCTCGTTCCTATCGTGGATCGCGGCGCGCACGTGAGTTTGAGCTGGGCGAGCAATGGGATCGGGCTCGCGCTGGGAGTTGCGTTGGTGATTTCGGAACGCCGCGCGAGATCGCGCGCCGCGTGGTGAGTCAAGTCGAACCACTGTCGCTACCGAGAAGATTGAGACCGGATAAGCGGCTCGGGACGCGTAGGATAAAGCTTCAGTGATATCACGACGAGAATATCCCTTCGTTTTCACCCCGCGGATGAAGAAGCGGCTGAGCCGCAGGGCGCTTACGATGCTGGATAAGGCATTGCGTCGTTTCCCCGAATTGCAGAGCAGAAAAATCACCGTCGGCTACACGTCGGCCCATCTTGGCAGCGCGGTTGTGCCGCTGAGCGCCGGAGCCGCTGCGAAGTTGACGATTCGGCTCAAGGTGAGAAAACTCACCTATAACACTATCGGCCACGAGCTGACCCATCTGCTCCAGGGTCTCTCCAGGGTCCGTTTGAACCGAGACAAGCGGAAGGCTGATGGGAGGATTCCCGGCGGCGAGAAGCAGTGCGATATCTGGACGCTCGCGCGAAGCAATTTGTTTTGCGACGACGCGCCGACTTACATTCGACTGCCGCGCTCCGTTCGGGAAAACTGGCCGGTCTACGCCCGATCGGTGCGCACGCTCTGCATCGCCGCGCTGGAAAAACGCAAGAGCCACCGCTTTTACATGCAGTGGCTCGAATCACGGATCAAAGATCTGGCCCGCAGGCCTCGCGGCGAGGCGAAAGCTGGCGAGCAATTGTCGCTACCGTTTTAAACTTGAAAGAAACACAGTATCCTCATTGATAAGGAACTTGCTCAACCGACTGCCAAGTTAGGCATTGGATTTACTGCGAGGCATATGAAACCTGATGATAAAAACGATCCACCGCTGATTCGCTATTACCGCGGAAAGTAGGACGGTTCGCAATCACAACCGTTTTTGGCCAGTTTCCCGACGCGTCCTTTAACGAAGGGAGCCCGGCCGAAGGGCCTTCTAAATTAGATTTTCGTAAACGACGTGCCGCTCGACTTCACGCCTTGGATCTGAAGCCCCCCGGGCTTTTTCAACAACTTATCCTGCTTGTCCAACAGCTTGTCGATGCCTTCGTCCCCCTTCAACCCCTCGAGCTTCACCTTGAGCCGCAGGTTGTTGGCGCTGTCGGCGTTGATCAACGCCTGCTCCAGGCTGATCTTGCCGTCTTTATAGAGCTGGAGCAGCGACTGATCGAACGTCTGGCAGCCTTCGTAAACGCCCTGCTCCATCGCCTCCTTCAAAACGTCCACCTCGCCCTGCTTGATCAGGTCGGAGATCCTGGGCGTGTCCATCAGGATCTCGACGGTCGGAACGCGCCGGCCGTCGAGCGAGGGAACCAGGCGCTGCGCGATAATGGAGCGGAGATTGAGTGAGAGCTGCATCAGGATCTGTGCGTGCCGCTCGCGCGGGAAAAAGTTGACGATGCGCTCGAAGGACTGGTTGGCGTTGGTGGAATGGAGCGTGCTGAGACACAGGTGGCCGGTATCCGCGAAGGTGATCGCCGCCTCCATCGTGTCCGAGTCGCGGATCTCGCCGATCAGGATCACGTCCGGCGCCTGCCGCATCGCATTCTTCAACGCCTCTTGAAACGAGTGGGTATCGAAGCCGACCTCGCGCTGGTTGACGATCGCCTTTTTGTGGCCGTGGACAAACTCGATCGGATCTTCGACCGCGATAATGTGGCCCGACTGGTTGCCGCTCCGATAATCGATCATCGAGGCCAGCGTGGTCGATTTCCCCGATCCCGTAGCGCCGACGACCAGCACCAGCCCGCGCTTGGTCATCACGATGTCTTTGAGCACCGGCGGCAAACCGAGCTCCTCGAGCGACGCGATCTCGACTTTGACCCGCCGGATCACCATCCCGGCCGACCCGCGCTGGCGGAAGATATTGACGCGAAAACGGCTCACTCCCGGCAGCGACATGGCGAGGTTCATTTCGTGTTTCTCGCTGAACTCTTTCTGCTGGCGCTCGTTCATTACGGAATTGGCCAGCTGCTCGAGCTCCTTCGGAAGAAACACATGATCTCCGATCGGCTGGACCACCCCATCGATGCGGTACATCGGCGTGCTGTGCGTGGTGAGGTACACGTCCGAAGCCAGGTGCTCCATCATCGTTTCGAGAAAATCGCGAATTTGCATAACTTCCCTCCAAAGAAGTCTAACGGCCGCGGCCGGCCGGCCCGCCCACGCCGAACGCCCCGCCACCGAACAGGTTGGGCGTCATGCTTCGAGATTGCGCCTCGTCCTTTGTCACCAGACCCCGAGCCACCAGGTCCATCAGCGCCATATCCATGGTCTGCATGCCGTCTTTCTGGCTCACCTGCATGGTGCCGGGCAGCTGGTGGATCTTGCCCTCCCGGATCAAGTTGCGCACCGCCGTGGTGCCGATCATGATTTCCACCGCCGCCGCTCGACCGCCGCCCTTCTTCTTCAGCAGCGTCTGCGTGACGACGGCCTCGATCGACTCGGCAAATTGGGTGCGAATCTGGGCCTGTTGCGAAGGCGGAAACACGTCGATGATCCGGTTGACCGTGGACGGCGCGCTGGAAGTATGAATGGTGCCGAAGACCAGATGGCCGGTCTCCGCCGCGGTCAGCGCCAATTGGATGGTCTCCAGATCGCGCATCTCGCCGACCAGGATCACGTCGGGATCCTCGCGCAGCGCGGCTCTCAGCGCGTTGGCAAAGGAAAGGGTGTGCGGGCCCAGCTCGCGCTGATTGATCAGGCACTTCTTTGCTTGATGCACGAACTCTATAGGGTCTTCGATGGTGAGGATGTGGCCTTCAAAGTCGTTATTGATGAAGTCGATCATCGCCGCCAGCGTGGTGGACTTACCGGAGCCGGTGGGACCCGTGACCAGGACCAGCCCTTTTTCCTTCCGGCAAAGCTCTTTCATCACCGCCGGCATCGCGAGCTGGTCGAGCGTCAGCACGGTGGTGGGAATCGTGCGGAAGACGGCGGCTTCTCCCCTGAGTTTCATGAAGGCGTTGACCCGGAAGCGGGCGATGGCTCCCAACTCGAAAGAGAAATCGACTTCGTGGAATTCCTCGAAGGTTTTGCGATTGGCGTCGTTCATGATGTCGTAGATCATCGCGTGGACATCTTCGCGGCTGAGCGCGGGGTGCTCCAGCTTCTTAAGGTCTCCATGAATGCGCAGCATGGGGGGCTCGCCCGCGCTCAAGTGACAGTCGGAAGCGCCCTGCTCGACGCCGAAAGCGAGTAACTGGGTAATGTCCATAGAATCCCTCCGCAGGTGGCCCTATAATACACCACTCGACGGCAACCTGTAAATGTGTGGGAAACTCTGCTAGTTTATGGCAATATTCGCGTCTAAGTAACCAGAGCGACCATTGACCCGGAGGCATGAGTTCATGAGCCATTGCACAGCCCTAGCGCCGGCAGCCAAGCGATTGACGCAGCGAAGCTGCCGGATTTTGCCGGCGTTTCTGGCTGCTTTTCTTTCGGCGCCGCCGGCCACCTCTCACGCCTGCCCGCTCGTGATCCGGACCGGCGCCAAGCAAAGCGCCCAGGCGATGATCGGGGGTTATTGCCGGATCAACGGGAGTCCGATTACCGCCGCGCCCACGACCGGGGCGCAAGTCCGGCGAAGAGCGTTCATCACCAATAGCGATGGAGACAGCGTCTCCATCATCGACCGGGACACCTATCAGGTTCTTAAGACGCTGCCGGTGGGGGATTACCCTCACCATATGATCGTTTCCCTCGACGGGCACTACCTCTACGTCGGCAATACCCATTCCAACACGGTTTCGGCGATCGACCTGGCGACCGAGAATATCGTTAAGACGATTCCCCTCCTCGACCCCTATAATCTCTTCTACTCGCCCGATCGCCGGCTTCTGGTCACGACCGCGACGCGCCTGGGGCGAGTGGAAGTGCACGCCGTGGATGGCTGGACTCACATGGGCGAGGCCAAAGGCTGGAACCGTCTCGCGCAAATCCAGACCGGCAAAGACCCGAATCACTTCGCCTTCAGTCCCGACGGTCGTTTCATGTACGTGAGCAACGAATACTCGCATCAGCTTTCCGTGATCGACCTGCTGGAGCATAAGCTTGCGCGCCAGGTCGACACCGGCCGCAGGCCCGTCGATATGGCGCTGGCGCCGGGGGGCAAGACCCTCTTCGTGGCGATTTACGGCGAGGGCCACGTGAAGGTTTTCGATACGGAAAGTTTTAACGAGCTGGAGCGGATTCCAACCGGCGCCGGCGCGCACGGCATGGCGATGAGCGTGGACGGGAAACGGCTGTTCGTCACCAACCGGGACGCCGGCAGCGTATCGGTGATCGATGTCGCCACTCGCAAAGTGATACAGACCGTTTCTGTTCCGACCGGGCCGGACATGATGGAGGTAACGCCGGACGGAAAAGAGCTTTGGGTCACGGGACGCTACGGCTCGCACGTGTATGTGGTCGATCTTGCGACATACAAAGTCACCCAGCGGATTCGCACCGGCGCGGCGCCGCATGGAGTCGTCTTGATCGATCTGGTCACTTCCCCGGAGAAATAGATCAAACGTGCGGCTCAATAGGATAGTTATCTGAGGAAGACCGTAAAAATTTTTCTCATACCGCTGTGTCTCAAGGGGTCGCTAGATTCTAGGTTTGTCTTTTCGCAATCCAAAATCTAAAATCGGCTCAGCCCAAGGCTGATCAGTCCTTCGGCTGAAATCGAAAATCTAAAATCATTTAATGACTTTGTCCGCCCGCGCCAGCACGTTCGGCGGAATCGTCACGCCGATCTGCTTTGCCGCCTTCAGGTTGATGAACAATTCGAACTTCATCGGCTGCTCCACCGGAAGGTCCGCGGGCTTAGTTCCTTTGCAGTATTGCCCCCATCCCATGATGAATTGGACTTTTGCACCGCTCTGCATTACACTGCAATGCAGACGGAGGGGACTGTATGGAGCGTCAATTAACCATGCGATTACCGGCGGAGTTAGCGAACAAATTAGACCATTCGGCCAGACGGCTAAAACGCAAGCGCTCCGAAGTGGTGCGCGAGGCTTTGGAACACTACTTAGACACCCAACCGGAGGTGCGCCCAATCGAGCGCGTCCGCGATCTCCTAGGCAGCATTGAGAGCGGTCGGCCCGATTTGGGTCAGCGACATCGCGATTATTTGATCCGCCGGTTGCGCCGTGGTCGATGAACTTCTGCTGGATACCGGGCCGTTCGTTGCCCTCGTGGACCGTAGCGAGACGGCGCATGACGACTGTGTGGCGGCGCTGGAAAGTTGGACCGGACCGATCGTAACGACCGAAGCCGTTCTGACCGAGACACTCTACTTGGTTGGGCCGCAATGGAAGGCCCAAAAAGCGGTTCTTGAGTTTATCCTGAGGGGGGCGTTTCAACTGGTTCCTTCGTCTCAAGCCAGTTTGCGACGGGTTGCAACTCTGATGGAAAGGTACCGCGACGTCCCGATGGACTTCGCAGACGCCACTTTGGTTGCCCTGGGAGAAGAGCTGGAAACCGACCGGGTTTTCACGTTGGATCGCCGCGGGTTTTCGGTCTACCGCCTCGGACGGAGAAAAGCCTTTCAAATGATTCCTTGATTTAAGCTTCATTCCAATATCTTTTCTGTTGATTGCCGCCTCACCCCTCACGTTAGCGGAATGCCTCGACGGTGGCCGCAGAAGTGGAAGCCGAGCCGCCACCTAGAAAACCTAACCGAGGAAATTTCTTCGTCTGCTGCGCGTCAACGGGATAGGCGCAGGCCAGCATTGCGGCAGTTAGTACGAGGAAGAGCTTCTTAACCATTTTGCCCCCAATCCGCAGAATCTTGTTTTCGCAAGAGTAGCGTGTTACAAAATTGTCTGTTAGCGGGATCATTATGCGTTACTCTGTTCTTCTTGAGCCGGTAAACGAGCCTGAATTTCAGGGCTACTACTACGCTCATATCCCGACCCTGGACCTAACCACTCACGGCCAAGGCATCGAGGGAGCTCTCGCCGCTGCCCAAGAACTGATTGAGGCCTGGATCGGCGAAAAGCGGGCACGCGGCGAGACCGTTCCTGTCGAAGCGAAATCTTTGATTGCTCAGGTCGAAGTTTCCGATGCCCTACTCCGCCCGTGAGGTCTTCGCGAAACTGATTCGCGCCGGATTCGTAGAAGTACGGCAGACCGGAAGCCATAAAGTCTTGCGACATCCAGACGGGAGGCAGACCTACGTGGCCATGCACCCTGGGACACTGCCCACCGGAACCTTCCGTAAGATCCTCAAACAAGCCGGTTTGACCGAAGAGCAATTTCGCGCCTTGTGAAAGCGCAAATCGCATCAGGAAACCTCCGAATTCCCCTTCATCAATCCGAAAAGTTTCTGCCGCCTCACGCCTCACGCCTATCGAATCACCTTGTCCGCCCTTGCCAGCACGTTGGGCGGAATCGTTAGCCGGTAAACCCCCAAAAACAAGAAGGCCCGACCGGTAAGAACCCGATCGGGCCGAAGAATAACAGTCAAAGGTGCCTGCCGGAGCAGGATCAGCCGGGAAAAGCTTAAGCGTCTTGCTTATCGCACACCCACCCTACCCCGTCAATGCGGAGGGTTTTAAAACGGGTGAAAGGTTCTTAACCAGGGAAGGCTTCTACAAGCTCCTTAAGCCGGGCGTTGGCGCCCTGAAGAATCGGTTCTCCGTCGCCGGGCAGGAGAGCGTCGAAGTCGAGGGCGAGCAGCAATTTCACGCTCTCGCGCAGCCGAGCCGGGTCGTCCACCACCTTGTCGGGGAGGAGCTTCAGGCGGCCCGGCGGGTCTCCGACCGCGGCATCGCCGACGATGAGTATTTTCCGTTCCGGCCAGTGAAAGACAACTTCTCCGGGCGATTTCCCCGGCGCGCCGACCGCCACAAGCGGTCCGATCTTTTGTCCTACGTTGATCTCATCGTCGAGCTCGGTGCCCTGGCTGCGGGCGTGGGGCGCGTCCGCCGCATGAATCGCCGTGCGCGCGCCGGTCAGCGCGCGGATTTTGTTGGCGGCGCGGGAGTGGTTGCGGTTGGTAAGTAGAATCCGCGACACGCCGAGACGGGTGATCTCTTCGAGATCTTCCGCGCCCGGCTCCACGGGATCGATGCAGAGGTTTCCCGTCGGATGGAGAATCAGGTAGCCGTTGAAATTATAGCCGTGCGGCGCCGAGAACCAGGGCCAGGTGTATATATCAGTTACAACTTCTCGCATGCACCGAACTCTTTATTCCACCTGACGAATCCCGAGTGCCGAGCCGCTGTCCATTTTGGATTTTAGATGGTTCGACGTTGCTCACCACAGGTTGCCGATTTTAGACTTCGTCGTGAGCTCAGTCGAACGATTGAATCGAAAATCTAAAACTCTTATCAGTGATGGTGATGATGTCCGTGCGTGTGCGCATGGTCGTGGCTGAGTCCCCGGCCCCACTCCGTGTGACGGAAGATCAGCGACTTGATCACCACCGGCACCGCGCGGGCATCCGGCAGCTCCTCGCCGATGTCGATGAAGTCGAAATCTTTGAGATCGATGCCGTCGATCGAAATGATGCCGCAGCCGGGCAGCAGCTCCCGCTCCAAAATATTGCCCACCAGCTTGGCGATATCGGCGTCGAACACCAGCACCAGGGGCTGCCCCTTGTCCACGTGCTCTTTCATCCCCTCCGCCACGCCCTGCGCCAAGTTCCGAATCAAAGGATAGGAGGGGCCGAGCTCCCAGTGAATCGCCAGGGCCGCCGCCCGCTCGCCGTCGTTGATGTCGAAGCGCTGCAACGCCTTTTGGACCGCTTCCTTAACATGAGCCGGCGAGAGCGGCTCTTCCTGAGCGATCTGCGGAATCACAACCTGGACGTTTCGGAGCGGCAGAAGATCGGCATGTGAGAGGTAAATCGTGTTGCCGCTCACCTGAACCGTGTACTGGGACGCGCCGATAACGGTGGCCCGGATGCGCACGTCCGGGGTCTTGAGAGGAATCTTCCCCGCTAACTTCTGGGCCCGCTCGCGCACTCCCCGCCCGACGTGGTCGCCGAGATCTCCGAGGTTCCGTTTCTCGAATTCATAGATATACTCGGAGACGCCGCCGGAAAACATCATCGCATCGATCCGGCCTTTGTAGCCGACCTCGGGCGTGAGCATCAGACTCTGCGTCAGCGGCGAGAGCGGCCCGCGCGCGAGGACCTCAAAAAGGCTGTCGCAGAGCACCGTCGCCATCTTTTCTTTCTCATCTTCTTTGAGCAGGTTGCCGAGCGCGAGGTTCACCCCGGCGGCATTGCCGATTTTCACCCCGGCGTCTTCAAGGCGATCGATCTTGCCCTGTTCGTCGAGCGCGACCAGCCGCGCGCCCACCTCGAGGGCGGAGGTGTCGATCACCGCTCCCCGTTGCGTGATGGCGATCTTGCACGTGCCGCCGCCGACATCGACGTTCATCACCGTAAAGTCGCCGCCTTCATTGGCGGACATCGCCACGGCGCCGGAGCCGAACGCCGCCAGAATGGCTTCGAGGTTGTGGCCCGCCGTGGCGCAGACGAACTTTCCCGCCTGGGCGGAGAACAGCGCGGCGATCGCCTCGGCGTTCTTTTTTTTCGCCGCCTCGCCCGTGACGATGACCGCTCCCGTGTCGATGTCTTTGGGCGTCAGTCCCGCCTGACGGTAAGCCTCGTGGACGAAATCGCCGAGCTTGTCGGTATCGATGGTCGTCTTGTCCACGTAAGGCGTGAGCAGGATCGGCGACTCGTGGAGAATCTCCCGCTTGACGACGACGAAGCGGCTGGAAAGCGCGATGCCCTGGCGGCGCAAAACCAGACGCGAAAAGATCAGATGCGACGTGGAAGAGCCGATGTCGATGCCGACCGAAGTGAGCTGTATGCGCTCGGAGCGCCACATCGGGTGCTCTTCGTCCATCGGCAGCTCGCCATGCTCGTGCTCCTCCTCGTCGTATTCTTCGTGAAAATAATAACCCTCGCTGATTCCTTCGATCATCCCGCTGTTTTCCTTTCCTTCGTGAGTTTCCCGACCGCCCCACGCAATTAATCAATTTTCATAGCATAAGGCCGATCGAGTTGCTACCCGAAAGATAGGTTTCACCGCCCGAAGGACAGGCTTCATCGGCCCGAAGGATAGGTTGGATAGACAAGCAGCGGCTTCGATAGTAAGATGCTTTCGTCGCATATGGGCCAGGAAGAGTACAGCGAACTCTCGTCGTTTCTCCAGCGATTTATCCGCCGGTTCAGGGCCGCCAAGGAGCTTGAGGGCTTCTGCCTGATCGGGATGTCCCTCGCTCTGCTTTTCTCCCTGGGCCTGGCCGTCCGCGAGATTAAACCCTCTCTGCCTTATGCGCCCGCGCTCTACAGCGTTACGGCGGCTCTGGTGCTGATTCTCCTTTTGGGCTGGATGGCGTTCCAGTTGCGCCGCCGGCTTTCGCGGGAATGGGCCGCGCGCTCCATTGAACTGCAATGCCCCCAGCTGAGAAATAATCTCATCAACTCGCTCCAGCTCTATCCTCAGATCGCCGCGCCGAAGCCGGAAGCGGGGATTTCCGTCACCATGGTCCTCGCCCTGCTCCGGGCGACGCGCAAACAGGTCCATTCTCTCCGCGTCGAAGAGCTGGTCAGCGCGCAACCGGTGCGGACCAAAGCTCGACTGCTGGGATTGCTCATGGCTCCCGTGCTCGCCGCGATCCTGCTCGACCCGTCCTCGCTGAGCGATACCTTCAGCCTCCTGGCTTATCCGCTGAAGGATCTCCCGCCGTCCGAGACCAGGTTCGATGTGACGCCCAAAGGGAGCCGGGTGGCCTACGCCTCAGGCGTAACGGTCCAGGCCACGGCGTCCGGAGCTATCCCCAAGTTTGTAGAACTCGCGGTCCAACCGGCGGAGGGCGGCCCGGAGGAGCGGCTTGTCATGGAGTCGCTCGGCCAGGGAAAATTCACGATCACGCTGCCGAATGTCAAGAATAGTTTCCACTACCGCGCGGTCGCCGGCGTTTTCTCCTCTCCCAGGTATCTCCTCGAGGCCGTCGAGCCGCCGGAAATCGTAAACGTAAAGATCACAGTCTATCCGCCGCACTACACCGGCCTGCCGGCGCAAACCCTCCAGGGCGGAAATGCCGAAGGACTCAAGGGCTCGACGATCCGTTTGGAAGCGTCGTCCACCAAAGAGATCACGAAGGCTAAGCTCGTGCTGCAGAACGGGAGAGAGCTTCCGCTAAAAATCGATGCCGCCGGGAAGAAGCTGCAAGGGAACCTGGTTCTGTTCGAATCCCAGCGGTATGAGCTCCAGGTCGAGGACGCGCTCGGCTTCCGCAACAAACCGATTTCCTACGAACTCCGCGCGCGCCCCGACGGCTTCCCCACGGTCGAACTGTTGCGGCCGACTGAAGATCTCGAGATCAACGGCGACGAGACCCTGCCGGTCGAGTTCAGCGCCCGCGACGACTTCGGCGTCCAGGAGGCGGCGCTGACGATCAAGATCGGCGACAAACAGGAGAAAATTCCGATCCGGCTCGACGGCGTGAAGAAGCTGGTTCTCCGGGAGCGATTCAGCTGGGACCTGGGAAAACTCGGCCTCCGGGAGGGAGAGGAGGCCGTCTATCAGGTCGAAGTTTTGGATAACGACACGATCTCGGGGCCGAAACTCGGCCTCTCGCGTCCGCTCCGGCTGAGGCTTAAGAATCTCAAGGGAGAGCACAAGCAGGTGGCAGAGATGATCCGCGAGCTTTCCGGGCGCATGGTAGACTTGCTCTCGGACCATCTCGAAAAGCCGGCCGCAACGGCGAAAGATCCCACGAAACAGGATAGCGCTCAGGACAAAGCCTTTGAGCAAAAGCTCGACGAGACGTTGAAGAGCGTGGAAAACCTCATGCAGCGCACCGAGAAAGACCGGCTGGCGGATTTCGCCACCTGGTCGGATTTGGATGCGCTCAAGCGCAATCTCAAATTCACCAAAGACGAGTTGTTGAAGAAACAGGAGCAGGCGGCCTCGGCCCAGGACCGAGAGCAGGCTCGCGACGAGATCTCGACGGAGCTGGAGCGGATGTCCTTGCTCTCGGAGGAGATCGGCAAACGGCTCAAGGCCGAAGAGCTGGCCGCGGCGGCGCGCGACCTGATGAAGAGCCAGGAGCGGTTGATGGACTCCCTGGAGGCGCTGAAAAGCGGGGATAAAAACCTCGACGCGGTTTTGAAGCAGATCTCCGAGTTGGCCAAGCTGTTAAGCTCGATGCAGCAGGCCCTTTCCCAATTCGCCTCGCGCCTGCCGGACGACTTTGTCAACAACGAGGCGCTGCGCGGCTTGAACTTCAACGAAATGTTCTCGGCCCTCGACGAGATCCGCAAAAAGCTCATGCAGGGCGACTTCGAAGGGGCGATGCAGTTGGCGCGCGAGCTGTTCAACCAGATGGCCTCGATGGTCGCCTCGCTCCAGAACGCGCAGCAGTCCGCGATGTCTTCTTCAATGGGAAGAATGCAGGGCGAGATGATGCGCTCGGCCAACGAGCTGCAGCAGATCGCGCGCGAGCAGCAGGAGATCCTGGTGGATACCGAAGACGTCAACAAGCAGCGCCAGGGCGAGCGGGAGCAGGCGCTGAAAGAGAAGCTCGACCGCTATCTGGCTCAGGCACATGCCGAGCTTGCCAAACTGGCGGAGCTTTTCCCCGACGAGGAGCGGGAGAGCGGTGGGGGCCGGGGGCCGCGGGAAGATGTTCTCGACGAGGCGACGGTCAACAACCTGGTCAAGGAGATGATCTCGCGGCTGCTCAAGAAAAACTTCCCTGGTTTCGAGGAAATACTCGGAATGGCCCAGAAGGAGCTGGAGAAGAAACGCGCGCCCGAGCAGGAACAGAAAAGCCAACGAGGGCAAGCGAGCCTCAAGGGCCTCAAGGACGACCTCGACGCGCTTTTCGGGATACCGCAGACAGCGCTCCGCGACGAGGACAAGCAAAATCTGCGGGAGCTCTCCCGCCGCCAGGAGAATCTTAAAGAGCGCACCGAGGAGCTGTCCGAGAAGCTGGATTCCCTGTTTCAGCTCTTCCCTGCCCTCGATCCACAGATTACGAGGAACATCCGCGAGGCGGGCGCGTCGATGGGACAGGCGCAGGGCCGCCTCGGCGACCTGGATGCCAGGGGAGCGGTCCCGCCGGAGCGGCAAGCGCTCGACCGCCTCTCCCAATCGCAGCAGCAGATGCAGAGTTCCATGCAGCAGATGGCGCAGCGCGGGCAGCTCGGCCGCATGCCGGTCTCCCGCCTGTTCCGCATGGGGCGCTTTCTCCCTTCAGGCGAGCTTATTCCGCTCCCCGGCATGCCGCAGTTTCCGCAGTTCGACGTAGAGGGGGGCGTCACCGGTCTCGACACGGAGAGGTTCCGCCTGCCGGGCAAGGAGGACTACCGGGCGCCGCGCAGCTTCCGCGAAGAGATCCTGGAGTCGCTCAAGCAGGGCGTGCCGCGCCGGCTCAAGGAGCAGATCGAAAGCTATTTCAAAAATCTCACCGAGTAGCGCCTCTTTGATGTCCAGATTTTTCCTCCCTTTAACGCTTCTAACCCTTCTGGCCCTTCAACCCTCGTGGTGTTGGGCGGCGGAAACCGACCCGAGGATCGGACAGGCCGAGGAGCGCATCGAGGCCTGGCGCTTGGCCGAAGCCCAGGAGATCGTCGCCGCGCTGCTCAGCGAAAATCCCCGCTCGGCCGAAGCGCTCGACCTGAGCGCGCGGGTCCATTTTTACCAGGGCCGGTACGACGAGGCGCTCAAGCTCCATGAGCAGGCGCTCGCCATCGACGCGAAAAACGACCGGCGGCAGGCGCTCAGGCTCTTCGCCCAGCGAACGCTCGACACGCTAAAGAAGCTCAAGCGCTTTGAGAGCGAACACTTCATCGTCTATCTCGACGAAGAGCGGGACGGCATCCTGCTGCCTTACGTGCTGGACACGCTGGAAAAAAGCTTTCGCTCCATCGGCCGGGCGCTCGGCTACTCTCCCGCATCGAAAGTCCGCGTCGAGATCGCGCCGGATGTCGCCTCGTTCAACGCGATTTCGACCCTGTCATTGAGAGACATCGAAGAGACCGGCGCGGTCGGCATCTGCAAGTTCAACAAAATCATGACGATCTCGCCGAGAGTGCTCCTCCAGGGATACCGCTGGCTCGACTCGCTGAGCCATGAGTATCTTCACCACGCGATCGTCCCGCTGAGCGACAACAAAGCGCCCATCTGGCTGCACGAGGGGATGGCGCGCTTTTATGAAACGCTCTGGCGGCGGGCGGAGACCGCCAAGATGCGCGAAGACTATCTCTCCCCCGCCAACCGGACGCTGTTGGCCCAGGCGCTGGACAGAGATAAGTTCGTCGGCTTCAAAAAGATGGAGCCGTCGCTGATTTATCTGGAAACGCCGGAGCAGGTCCAACTGGCTTACGCGGAGGCGGCCTCGGCGATCGACTTTTTCATCCAGCGCAAGGGCGAAGCGGGCGTCCGCGAGCTGCTGTCCGAGTTACGATCCAAGCCGACGCCGGAGGCGATCGAGAAGGTCGTCGGCCTGCCGTTTGCCGCCTTCGAGACCGAGTGGAAGCGATTTCTTAGAGCCAAAGGGTTTAAGGAGATCGAAGGCGCCCGCGTGCGAAGGTTCAAGGTCAGAGAAAGTCAGAAAGCAGACGAAGAGACGGTGGAGCTGAGAGAGATCCAGTCGGTGGTGGCGCGTAACCGCACGCACCTGGCGGATCAAATGCTGGAGCGAGGAAGAAGCGCCGCCGCCGCTCAGGAGTACCGCCGCGCCTTGCAGGCCAGTCCCCATTCCCCTATCATTCTCAACAAGCTCGCGCGGCTGCTCATCCGGCAGGCAAAATACCAGGAAGCGCTTCCCCATCTGCAAAGGGCGCTGGAGCTTGACCCGGATTCCGGCGGCACGTTGGTGCAGCTAGGGCGGCTCTATCATGGGATGAAAAACTTTGCCGCCGGCAAAGCCGCCCTCGAAGAGGCGATCCAGATCAATCCGTTCAATCCCGAGATCTACCGCCTGTTGCATGATATTTATTCCGCTCTCGGCAATGAGGCTGAGGCCAAGAGCGCCAGGACAACCTTGGAAAGACTCATCAGAATGAGATAGAAAGAGAGCACGATGGAAGCAACGGAGATCAGAGACCAGGAGGCCCAGGAGATCAAGGAGATCGAAGAGTTCGCGGCCAAACGGGACGCGATGGTGGCTGAGATCGGCAAGGTGATCGTCGGCCAGGAAGAGGTCATCGAGGAAGTGTTGATCGCGCTGTTCGCGCGCGGCCACTGCCTGCTCGTCGGCGTCCCCGGTCTGGCGAAGACGTTGCTCATCAGCACGCTGGCGGAGATCCTCCACCTCGACTTCAACCGCATTCAGTTCACGCCGGATCTCATGCCCTCCGACATCACCGGCACCGACATCCTGCAGCAGGACAACGCCGCTCCCGGCAGACGCCAGTTTCAGTTCATGCGCGGCCCGATTTTTACCAACATTCTGCTGGCGGATGAGATCAACCGCACGCCGCCCAAGACGCAGGCGGCGCTGCTTCAGTCGATGCAGGAGTACAAGGTCACAGCGGGCGGCGCGACCTATCCGCTGGAGCTTCCCTTCTTCGTCCTGGCGACGCAGAATCCGATCGAGCAGGAAGGCACCTACCCGCTGCCCGAGGCGCAGCTCGACCGCTTCATGCTGAATATCGGCATTCACTACCCGCCCTTCGAGGACGAGGTTCAGATCGTGACGCAGACGACGTCGGTTAACAAACCCAAGCCGCAAAAAGTCATGGACGGCGCCGCCATCCTGCGCTATCAGGAGCTGGTGCGGCGCGTGCCGGCGTCGCCGTTCGTGGTGGACTACGCCGTCTCGCTCTCGCAGAAATCCCGCCCGCAGAATCCAGCGGCCCCTCAGTTCGTCAAAGACTACGTCGAATGGGGCGCGGGGCCGCGGGCCTCGCAGTGCCTCATCCTCGGCGCCAAGGCGAGGACAATTCTACAGGGCCGCTACGCCGTCTCGATCGAAGACATCCAGGCGCTCGCGCCCGCCGTCCTCCGCCACCGCATCATCCCCAACTTCAAGGCCCAGGCCGACGGCCAATCCTCCCTCGACATCGTCGGCAAGCTGCTGACCGAAGTGAAGCCGTCGGAAGATGGGAAGGGGAAGAGATAGTTAAGTGGTGACTGATTTTGGCATTGCTCGGCGAAAATTGCCGTTGCCCTTCGACAAGGGCTCAGGACGAACGGCTACTGTGCTCACGGCCCGTTCGTGGTGAGCCAGGTCGAACCATGAACGGGCAAGATGAGTCGTTACCGGTAGTTAGGTCCGGATGACCGCGTTTGATAAAAGCGGTCCATGCCGATCATTTCAACTTTTTTCGGGATTATTGTCCGGATGTATTTTGGGGATCATAATCCTCCGCACTTTCACGTCGAGTTTCAGGGAGAGAAGGGCACGTTCAATTTTGACGGCGAACCTATGACTGGACTTATTTCCTCGGGGACAGCACGGAAACTGGTTCGCGACTGGGCTCGTCGTCACAAACTCGAACTTATGATAAACTGGAAAAACATCGAGAGGGGGCGCCCACTCAACCGAATTGAGCCCTTGGAGTAATGTTATGAATTATCTGCCGCAGGTGATCCGAGCGCGCTATGTCAGCGGATTTATCGTCTCAACTCGTTTCGACGACGGAACTGAGAAGCACATCGATGTCTCTCAGTGGTTCAAAGGTCCCGTCTTTGAACCTCTCAAGGATCCGAAGCTTTTTAGAAAGTTCTTCATCGAAGCGGGAACGCTGGCCTGGCCGAACGGTGTGGATATAGCTCCTGAAGCCTTGTACGCCGCGGCGGATTCAAAGAAGCGGCACGCCAAAAGGATGGAGCGAACACGCAAAACCCGGCGTTCATCCTGAGCGGTGAAACTCCATTTAACCTCCGGCTGCGAGAAAAATAGCCCAAGCAGCGTAGAGCGAGTAAGATGCAAAGCCTTCAACGTGACCCCCCTGCCGGAGAATTTCTGCTCGCTCGAAGAGTTCTGGACGTTCTGGGACACGCATAGTACTGCCGACTACGAGGATCTGATGGAAGACGTGGACATGGATGTGAACATTCGCTCTAAATGAATCTGAGAAGCGGCAATGCAGTACACTGAAACCCAGCGGTGTTTCGCGGCCGGCAGGTTGTTGACCAGTTGGAGTAGCTGGCGGATATTGCAACCGATTCGGATTTGATTGGTGGAGCTGTGTTAGGAGATAGTCCGACCGGCATTTTTCACCCGCTAAAGCGACTCACTTAATAGCTCGATCTCAAGAGAAGACAATGAGGAAAAA
>MGSS01000133.1 GCA_001798595.1 Deltaproteobacteria bacterium RIFCSPLOWO2_12_FULL_60_19
TTCTTGCTCCCAAAAAGCAAATAAGCAAAGCTTGGCACTCTTTCACTGACACCTTTTTCTTTTTCGGTTAGGCGCTTACCTCTCGGAGTCGACATTAAAAATTGGCCTGAGCACACCAACTGCGCGGTCTTCCAAGAAGAATCGCTCAACGAACGCGCCTTCACCCTGGAGTTGCACGTAGCTTAGAGCGAGGTTGTCTAATGCGAAGGGTCGAGTGTCGGGTAAATTCGGGAACAGACGGTCAAGCCGATCGCGCATCTGACAGGAGGTGGTCATCCGCTTACAGACGCCGTTCACGGCATTTGCGGAGACTGTGCGGGGCGTCTTCAGCTTCAAGTGAAGTCCGATCCTCTTTCCTATGTCGGAAGCGTTCTTCCCCACGTACAGCGGGAGTAGTCCGTTCTCAGCCACTTGGAGAGAGTCGAGTGTGATCTCCCAATCGAGTGCGACGCCGCTAGGTCCGTGAAAGTGAAGGTGACGGTTTTGGAGTGATTGGAAGAACTCCTCGGCGGCACCACGCCACCAAAACACGTATACGCCGCCAAACGACGGCCTTCCGTGAGTCGCACGATTCCAGTCTAGAGCCGTGTCCCTATGCGGCAACGGAGACTCCTTAATCTTGAGTAGGTCCGACAGTTCGGCCATGTCGTCGTTTTCCGAAGCGCCTAACTATTAAGTGACCCGCTTGAGGAGGCGACAACCGCCGGTCAGCCTATCTCCTAACACGGCTCCATCAATCAAATGCGAATCGGTTGCATGATCCGCCAGCTACTCCAACTTGTCAACAACCTGGCAGCTGCGAAATACGGGCGGATTGACCTGTAAATCATCGTGGTGCTGACGTCGCGGTGTCCCGGGAGTTTCTGGACCGTGCGGATGTCGTACCCGTCTTCAAGTAGATGGGTTGCAAAGACAAGCGCCGGAGATGTAAAAGCAAGCGTTAGCAGAGGTGGGCCGATGAAGATTACTAAAGTGCGCGCGGTCTCGTATAAAGTTCAAAACGCCATGACCGGCTGGAAGACTTCGCTGGGCGGGCACGATACGCACGAGATGATTTTTCTGCGCGTCGACACGGATGAGAAAGCAAGCGGCGTCGGTATCGCGAGTCCGGGGGCGATCTTTATCAGCGGCGACACGGGCACAAACCACCTCGAACTCATCAACAACCGCTTCGGGCCGGCCATTGTCGGGGCGGACCCTTTCGATCTCGAAGGGATTATCGCCAGGCTCGACTCTATCGTGCATGGGGCGGAGAGGGCGAAAGCGGGCATCGACCTCGCGCTGCACGACCTGATGGGCAAGGCGTTGGGAGTGCCCTGCAATCGGCTCTTTGGTGGCGTGGTTCATCCGCGTGTGCGCGTCACGCGGCTCATGGGCATGTACGAGCCGAAGGAGATGGCGGAAAAATCGCGGGCGCTGGCGGAGCGCGGCTACACGGCGCTTAAGCTCAAAGTCGGGACCACCGTCCGCGAAGATGTCGAACGGGTGAAGCGGGTGCGCGAGGCCGTGGGGCCGGAGGTGACTATCACCATCGACTTCAACCAGGCCTGCTCGCCGAAAGAGGCGATCCGGACGGTGAACGCGATGGAGCCTTACGACGTGGCGCTGGTGGAGCAGCCGGTGAAGGCGACGGACCTCAAGGGCATGGCGCTGGTGCGGCAGTCGGTGAGTCCGCTCGTCATGGCGGACGAGGCGGTCAACTCGGCTACCGAGGCGCTCAAAATCGTCGAAGCCGGCGCGGCGGATGTGATCAGCTTAAAGATTCCCAAGATGGGCGGCATTTTCAAAGCGAGAAAGGCGGCGGCTGTGTGCGAGGCGGCCGGGATCGAATATCTTGTCGGGACGGCGCCGGGCAGCCGGCTTTTGGACGCGGCCAACGTTCACCTGGCGGCAAGTCTCAGAAATCTCAGGCTGCCGTGCGAGATCGGCGAGTTCGAGCGCATGGCCAACGATCCCTGCGCCGGGCTGGAGATCGTGAACGGCTTTTCCTCGCCGCCCGAGCGACCGGGACTGGGCATTGAGGTCGACCTAGCCAGGGTCGGCTTGGCGGAATGAGCTGGAGTTCGTGGAATCACACTTGACAGTGGAATCCACTGCCTACTCTCCGGGCCCGCGCAATGGGTAGCTGCTTAATCCCACCGGCGGTATCGGATGCGCGGGCCCTCCGACCAGGCAGCGGCTTCCACTTCGAAGACTTGCTTTGGTGGAAATACGAAGAGGTGAAGCGATGATTATCGATGCCGACGGACATCTGTTCGAGACCGAAGAGATCTTCGAAAAATATATGGAACCGCCGCTGCGCAACTATCGGCCGCGGCTCCTCGCCGACGAAGAAGGCGCAAACTTTTGGGTGGTCGACGGCGCCACGCGCTACAAGCGCCCGAGCGTCGTCGGCGCCGGCAACCCCGGCTCCGCCGCGCCTCCGGGAAAGAAGCTCGCCGCAGCGCGCCGCGCCTCCGCCGGCAGCCAGACGCTTGCCAACGTCAAAGAGCGCTTGCAGGATCTCGACAAAGAGGGAATCGACATCCAGTACCTCTACCCGAGTTTTCTTTTGCACATCAATTCGTGGCGCGACGGCGTTCTCGGCAACGGAGTCTGCCGGGCCTACAATAGCTGGCTTGCGAAAGTCTGCGCCGAGGCGCCCGATCGGCTCAAGGGCGTCGGTCTGGTCTGTCTCAGAGACGGCGAAGGGGCCGCGCGCGAGGTGAAGCGGATCAAAGAGCTCGGTCTCGGCGCGGTGATGATCAACGGCACGGTCGGCCCCAACCGATTGGACCATCCGGAGCACGAGCCTTTCTTCGCCGAGGCCAATCGCCTCAACGTGCCGATCGCAGTCCACTTCAGTTTAGAGTTCCCGGCGGTGAGCGAGCTGTTCCCGCATTTTTTCCCCAATAGAGTTCTGGCTGGAATTTTTCCCATCATGGCGGGATTCACCAGCGTCATGTGCACCGGTCTGATGGACCGCTACCCCAATCTCCGCTTCGCGTTTCTCGAAGGAGGTTGCACCTGGGTGGCCGCTTATCTGGAGCGCATGGACGACCATTTTGAAAATCCCCGTTACAACGCGCGCCAGGTGATCAGCCGGCCGCCGAGCGAATATTTTAATTCCGGCAGGATTTTTTTTGGCTGCGAGGGCAACGAAGGCGTCCTCGCTCGCGTCGTGCAGGAGCTGGGCGAGGATAAGCTCATGTTTTCTTCCGACTACCCGCACGCCGACCGAACCGAGGGCACAGCCGCGTTGCTTCAGGAGCGCGAAGATGTCACTACTTCAGTCAAGCGGAATGTGCTGGAAGAAAACGCGCGGCGATTTTACGGCTTGTAGACCTGTTGGAAAATCAATGAGTTAGCCTCAGCCGGCGGCTGTAAAGGAATTAGTTTGAAGCAATCACTTCCTGTGGCGTCTAACCAGCCAAAAGGAGGTGATACTGTGAAAAACATGCTTAAGCTGTTTCTCGTTGGCTTGATCACTTTGACCTTCGCCAGCGTCAGCTTCGCCCAGGCCACTCCGGCAACTCCTGCGACTCCTCCGGAGAAGAGTAAGAAGGAGGAGAAGGGGAAGAAGGAAGAGAAGGGGAAGAAGGAAGAGAAGGGGACGAAGAAAGGCGAAGAGAAAGCCAAGGCTAAAGGTAAAGCCAAAGGCGACGAGAAGAAAGACGAGAAAGCCACCAAGTAATTCTCGTCCCTACCCGCATTGGAGAGGGATAGCGGTTGATCCCGCTATCCCTCTCCTGTTTTTTACGGCATCGCTCCTTCGGGGAGGTCCCGCAACTCCTCCTAAGATTGCTTGCTTTCCCCCCCGCTATTTTATAAACTTTTTTTGTGCTGGACTCGTGGTTCCTTTGCTTGATGAGCCGAAAGGAGGAGCGGAGATGGAACTACCGAAATGCCAGAAATGCAACAACGGGCTGTTGATCCCGTTGTCGGACTACGGGCAGGAAGGGGCTTCCGTAATGTACAAGGCCTGGGCCTGCACCAACCCGGATTGCGGATTTTCTCTCAGGGTCGATAAGGGAGAGATCACCTACGGAAAGAAGATAGAACCGAAGCACTGACCGGTCGCACGCCGGCCGGAAAGCACGCAAAAAAGGGAGCTTGTCTCCCTTTTTTTATTTTTTTCACGCAGGATTGGCCCGATTGAAGCTCTGAATAGCCCGGGCGAACAGTTCGCAGCCTCTCTCCAACGCTTCCACACACCGCCTTTGCGTCTCCCCGTCTACGGCGTAGCGCTTGAGCGCCTCGGGCGCCAGCCATTCGTGCCCCTCTTCGTCGGCCAGCAGCGTATCGCGGTAGATCGACGCGGTTTTCGGGTCCAGAAACTGCACGCGCTCGATGAACGACTTCGACGTGCGCGGAAAAAACTCTTCATGGCCGTACTGCACGCTGGCCAATAGCTCGCAAAAAGATCCGAGCCCGGCATGAAAATCCCACAACTCTTTAAGCTCCGGAAGGGGACTCTTCCAGAGCGCGTCCGGATCGCCTTTCAGCTCTTTGATCCGTTCGCGCAAGATCGAAGCGTGCTTGAGTTCGTTGGTGACGTACTCGGAGAGCGGCTGTTGGATATCGAAGTCGGGCACGTGGGCGACCCACGGCGCCGTCACCTCCGCGGCCTTTCGCTCCATGACCACGCCGAACTGGAGCCGGCGCACCACGAGATCCGCGGTGAGCGGCTTCTCCGCGCCGTAACTTTTTCTTTCGGCCGTCATCTTCGCCCACACGGCTTCTCTAGCGTCTTCCAGCTTCTTCAAAAAAGTCTCTCCGCTTAACGCTTGCATAAAATCGCCTCCCAGACGGCCTTAAACAATACAGAAAATTTTCCCGATGTAAAGCTCTGCGTATTCTCGCGGAGTCGTGAAAAACTCCGTTTTCAGGCTAGGGTGAGCTGCCGGCTGGCTTATAGTACGGCGCCTCGAACCAAGGGTAGGGCGGACGGCCGTCGGGGCCGAAATATTTTGCTAGCTCGTCTTCCGTCCGACGCTTCAACAAGAACTCTTTCTTGCCGGCGGCGCCGTCCAACTCATATTCGACCTCGACTTTGAATTCAGTCGCGGAGTCGAGCATCTTGAGAACGCCGGCGTTGAGCGGAGAGCGCTTTCGTCCGATCGCTTTGACGGTCTGCCGGGTTGTGATCGCGCTCGGCTGCCGTAGGTTCTTGACGCCCATGACCTTGACGGTTCGCTCCTCCGAATCGAGATTCCAGAAGACCAGCGTCACATTGCCGCGCGCCTCAGCCTCGCTTGAGCCGAATATGCCGGTCATCTGGTGAAGGGAGTAAAGCAGCGGCACGGCGCTTTTTTCCTGTTCGACAACGACCTGCAGCCCGAGCTTCCCTTCTTCGAGCCAGCCGCCGGCATCGAAGTACTTGGTGTACACGCGCGTCTCGATGGTTTCGGATTTCCCATCGTAGCGCTTCTTGACCATCGGAGTCTGCGTCGTTGCGCACCCGGCGAGGGCCAGAATGACTAACAATGCGCAGAAAGCATGCACGAGCCGCCCGATTGACCTGGCCATCGATTACACCCACCGGTGAGTCGTAATTCGTAAGATACAGCCGCTCCTTACTCCACGCGTTGCATCGCGTCAAGTTATTTTTAACTGTTTTTTCTAACGCAGCCGGTATTTCTCGCACAGGCTCTGCCAGGAATCGAAAGCGGTGAGGTTGTGGAGCATGGTGGTCGTCGGCGGGAGGAGAGGGACGTTGCGGTTGGCTTCTCTTAACGCCTGGTCGGGCGCGGCCCAGAAGCTGGCGGCGACCTCTTCGGAGCGGGAGAGCGCCGTTTGTCCGTCCGGCAGCGCGGCGAGATAAAAGCGCGTGTCAAAACGCATCGGATACATCTCCGGGGTTATACGGTGCGAGAAATAAACGGCGCGGTTTAGCTCGCAGAAGAGATCTTCCGATTCTAAAAAAGAGCCGAGGTCCAGCGTCCCGGCGACCAGCGCCCGGCGCTTGTCCTCGAATCGGCGCGCCGTCTCGGCATTCTTCATGTCCGGCGTCGCGCCGGCGCCCGTGACGCAGAGGAGGATACCCACCTCCTCGAAAAGCTCCCTGATCCCGGCCACCCAGTGGGCCAGAGAAAGCTCCGGACCGAGGTGGTCGCCGAGAATCCCTTGCGCATCCGCTCCCGATAGACCGCGGCAGCGCCGCAAAACCTTCCCCGAGCAATCCTGCGCTTCGATGCTGCCTCCGGGAAAGACGTAGAAGCCGCCGAGAAATTGCATCTCGTCCGGCCGGCGGGTGAGCAGGATTTCGAATCTCCCCGTCGAGTCGGGGCGCAGCAAGAGAACGGTAGAGGCATTCTTGGGACTGCGAGTCTCCATCGAGATCTATCATAATACGTTCTTGTGCGATGATGAAGGGAAGATGTAGGGGCGACCGGCCGGTCGCCCCTACCTTCGCCTTTTGGTGCTGTTGATCCGAAAATCAAATTCCCTTAGCCTAAGAAGCCGTGTCGCTACAGCTGACAGAGATCGCGATTTCCGGGATGCAACACGACGGCAAGCTTCTTTGGCTCGCCGCGCCGAACCATCGCCTCGTGGCAACCTATGAGCCGCAAACCGGCGCCACTGAAACCGAGCTCGTGTACTCGGAGGAAGTTTGGGATGTGTGTCCCGCTGACCGCGCTGTCTGGATACTGACCAGTGGCGGCAAGCTCGGTCGCCAGATCGTCCTTTGGTCGTTGGCAGAACGGAAAGAACTACGAAAGTTCGGTTGTCCCGACGGCGCGGCGGCGGGCCTGACGGTGCTGGACGGCAAGCTCTGGATGACGCATCGCAACAACCGCAAGCTTTTTTGCCTGGACGCCGAAAGCGGCAAGGTCAATTGGATGATCCGCACGGAGCACGAGGTCATAAGCCTTGCGACCTTCAAAAGCGAGCTTTGGCTCGTCGAAGCCGATCCCGGCCCCTTGGGCCATTGGGGGGAGAGGCGCCACGCGCGCTACCACTTTTGCCGCTACGATCCGGTCCGCGAGCGTGTTGTGGAACGGCGCGCCGTTTCTTTCGTGCCGCGCTGCATGGCGTTCGACGGCGAGCGTTTCTGGTATGCGGAGCAGGGCAAGAAGGGAATCCTCTCAGCGGAAAAGGGCCTTGGCCAGCTCTGAGCGATATTTCTCCACCAGCTCGTGATCGGCGCCCAGCACCTCGAATATCCGCACCATCGCCTGGCGCGCGCCGTCGTCGCGAAACTTTCTGTCTTGCTTGACGATTGCCAGAAACTCCGCCAGCGCTTCGTCATACCTTTCCGTCGCTCCCAAATACTGCGCCAGGTCAAATCTCGCATCGAGATTGTTCGGCTCCGCCGCCAAAGCGGCGCGCAGCTTGCTCTCATCCTGTGGCGCGCCGGACTTAAGTTGCAGTCGCGCGATCGACCGATCGGCCTCGTGGCGCTCCGGAGTGCCGAGGGGCACTCTGTCGAGTATCTCAAGCGACTGCCGATCGTCGCCGCTCTGCATCAGGATTCGCCCCATCCCCAGGAGCGCTCCGGCGTGGTTGGGATCGGTCTGTAGGACGCGCTCATAGATCGCCCCGGCTTTTTCGACCTCGCCCTGCTCCTCCAGCCGATCCGCCTCCGCTACTGCTTCGTCCGATTCCGAAGGAAGGAAGCGGGACAAGAGATCGCGCACGGCGTCTTCCGGCACCGCCCCGGTAAACTCAGCGGCGATCATGCCGTCTTTGAAAATTTTGACCGCGGGAATTCCCTGGATTTGAAAGATCGCGGCCAGCTCGGGATTCTCGTCCACGTTGACCTTGGCGAGAATGAACTGCCCCTCGTGCTCTCCGGCGAGCCGCTCCAGGACCGGACCGAGCACTTTGCACGGACCGCACCACGGCGCCCAGAAATCCACCACGACCGGGGCTTGGCGCGAGCGCTCCAGGACTTCCGTCTCAAACGTCTCCTCGGTAACTTCGACGGTCCACTGATTCATGAAACGTTACGCTACCTCCGCCGCAACTTTCTCCGCGCTTTCCTCCGTCGTCATGCGTTGGCGAAGTCTTTGAGATACAGATCCAGCAGTGCGGCGAGCAGAGCGAAGAGGACCGGCCCCAGAATCACGCCGAGAGGACCGAACAGACTCAAGCCGCCGAGCAGACCGAAAAAAAGAAAGAGCACCGGAAGCCGCAGCCGGCTGCCGATAAACAACGGTTTGAGAAGGTTGTCGATGGTCCCGACGATTCCAAGGCTCCAGCCGACAAGGATCGTTCCATAGAGGTAGTTTCCCTGGGCGAACAAATAGACGCAGGCGGGTATCGAAATCAGGGTGGAACCGCCGATCGGAAGCAGCGCCGCGAAAGCAGTCGCGACTCCCAAAAGGATGGCGAACGGCACGCCGAGAAACCAGTAGGCGAGTCCCGCCAGCAGCCCCTGAACCATCGCGACGATCAGACAGCCGTGGACCACCGCGAAGATCGAGTCGACGATGTTGGCGAACAGATGCTCCCGATGTTCCGGATCCATAGGCAGAAGGCGGCCGATCCTTTCGTAAAATCCCTTCCCGTCGCACAAAAAGAAAAACAGCGTGAACAGAGTTATAAAGATGTTGACGACGAAAAGGAATACGTTTTGCGCGACGCCTTTGGCCTGGAGGACCAGAAACCCGGACGACACTTGAGCTCCCTGAACCACCGCTCCTTTCAGATCGACGCCGAACGTCGCCAGCTCGCGCGAGGTCCGCTCCCATAACCCGACGAGATCGCGGAGCCAGGGTTTCTCCTTCCACGGCTCGAGATGGTCTCCCTCCGCGAGGTTGCGCACCGCGCCGACCAGTTCCACCGCCTCTTGCGAGAGAAACCCGGTGATTCTTATGGCCGGAAAAATAATGAGGAAGGCCAGCAGAACCGTGACCAGCAGGGCCGCCAGGGACGGGCGGATTTTTAAAGATCTCAGGAGCCACGCGTAAGCCGGATAGACGATCACCGCCAGGATACCGGCCCACGTGATCGCGACGAGAAAAGGCTGCAGAATGAGGACCGCGGCATAGAGAATGAGCAGCAGGAGGGCGAAGAAGAAGACCGTCGCAAGCCAGTTTTGATTCATTCGTGGTTCCTCCCGCGCGGGTATTCACAATATAGGAGGGAGTTGGATCGGATGCAAGAAAGTTTTTCGGCGAGGGCCTGGCAGGCTGCTGAAAAAGTGGGATTCATGCTTCGACCCTTCGACTTCACTCAGGACAGGCTCCCTCGACAACCTTCAGTCCCGAGCTTGTCGAGGGATCAGCACGAACGGAAAATCTCTAACGTTTTCAACCCATCCCTTCGTTCGCCCTGAGCCCGTCGAGGGGTGGACGAAGGGTTTTTCAGCAACCTGCTAGAGGCGCCGCGGTAGCCGGGAAAATTATTGGTTGACAGGGCGAGATAATCACTTTACGCTTTCACTCTAAGGCGCTGCAACGGGCTTCATCGAGGAACTTTGTGGGGCATCGGACGCTTCGGCAAAGAAAACTATGAAACGGAAAGAACTTGCGGTTGCTTTCGGTTTAATTTTTGGACTTGCGGTCTTGGGCTATCTTTTCTACTGGGCGTCGCCCGGCTGGAAAAACAGCATCGTCTGGAGAAGCGTTTTCTTCGAAAGCCTTCTTCTGCTGTTCGTTTTTCTCTGGAACCTGGTGATTCTCCCGCGATGGAGATCGGCTCGGACGTTATGCGTCGGATCCATCCTCTTTTTAACCGGGGCCCTTGCCGATCTCTGTGATAATTTTTTCCAGCAGCCGCGCTGGCAGAATTGGATTGTAGAGGACCTCTTTCTGGCGTTGGGCGCGGGACTGATGGCTCTGGGCATATTTTTCTGGGTGAGAGAGAAGGACCGCCTGCTCGCGCAAATCGCGCGCGAGCGCGACTTTGAGGCCTCGCTCATGCCCAAGCTCTCGCATGATCTCAGGGTGCCGCTCAGCAATCTACTGGGGATGACCGACCTCGTGGTGGAAAATCCTAAGTTTTTGGAGGATCGCGCGCGGCGGTGGGAATATCTTGAAGTCGTCATGCGGGGATCCAAGGAGATGAACCTCCTGATCGAGAACATTCTTGAGACCCACCGCATGAAGTCGGGAACCATAACGTTGAGTCCGCAAGAGCTTTCCGTCGCGTCCCTGCTGGATGAGTCGCTGCGGGACTTCCAATATCAGGCCAAAAGAAAGGAACTCAGCCTGGTGAAAGATTATCCCGGCCCGGATCTCCCGCTGGTTGCCGATGGACCCAAAGTTGTCCGTATCATGCAGAATCTGCTGGCGAATGCCGTCAAGTTTTCTCCCAAGGGAGGAACGATCACCGTGAAGGCAAACGGCGAGAACGGCAAAATAACCGTGCGGGTCGTGGACGAAGGGCCGGGGATGACGGCGGCGCTAAGCGCCGCGTTGATGGACGGACAGCCGGCGGCTGCAAGCACGGGGTCGTCCGGCGCAGCGGACAGCTTCGGCCTCGGGTTAAAGGTCGTGCGGGAATTCGTCCGGCTCCACGGCGGCCGCCTCTGGATCGAGCCCAACTCGCCTCACGGCGCGCAGGTTTGCTTCTCGCTGCCGCAGGCCCAGCCAAAATCCCCATGACCACGATTTTAGATTGCCGATTTTCGATTTTAGATTGGGAAATGAACCGACCCATCGCAAAGGCTAAATGCTTTCCGGATCTTTAATCGAAAATCTAAAATCCAAAATCGAAAATAGAACGATGCCGAACAAGATCCTGATCGTGGACGATGAGCCGTTCAATCTGGATCTCCTGGAGCAGGAGTTGACGGACCGGGGCTACTCTGTTGAACGAGCCGGTGACGGGGCGCAGGCGCTCGGCAAATTCGAATCGTTCCGCCCGGATCTCGTTTTGCTTGACTATCAGATGCCCGATATGAACGGAGTGGATGTCTTGAGAGAACTCCGCAGCCGGGGAAACGAGGCCCCGGTCGTGATGATCACGGCCTATGGGACCATCGAGCGCGCGGTGCAGGCGATGAAAGAGGGGGCCTATGATTTTCTGCCGAAGCCCTTCGAGCCGGACCATCTGGCCCTGGTCGTCGGCAAGGCGCTGGAGCGGGAGAAGCTTCGAAGAGAGGTCGAACTGCTCTCGGAAGAGGCGAGCGAGAGATACCGGCTGGCCGTCGGCAAGAGCGCCAAGATGGACGCAGTCGTCGAGGCGGCAAAGAAAGCGGCCGCCAGCAAAGCGACCGTACTGCTGTTGGGCGAGAGCGGAACCGGCAAAGAGCTTTTGGCGCGCGCGATTCATAACTGGAGCGAACGGAAAGAAAAGCCTTTTGTCGCGATCAACTGCGTCGGCCTGTCCAGAGAGCTTTTGGAGAGCGACCTGTTCGGCCATGAGAGAGGGGCCTTTACCGGCGCGCACCAGCTTAAAAAGGGCAAGCTGGAGCTGGCCGACGGCGGCACGGTCCTGCTCGACGAGGTGGGCGATATCAGCGCCGAAGTGCAAACCAAGCTTTTGAGATTTCTCCAGGAGCGGGAGTTCGAGCGCGTCGGGGGAACCAGGCCGATGCGCGTGGATGTGAAAATCATCGCCGCCACCAACCGGGACTTAGACGGCGCGGTCAGAGAAGGCCGCTTCCGCGAAGATCTCTACTACCGTCTGAACGTGGTGCCGATCCGTCTCCCGCCGCTCAGGGAGAGAAGGGAAGATATTCAAGAGGTGGCGGAATTTTTCCTGCGGCGCTTTGCGGACGAGACCAAGAAGAGCTTCACCGGGATCACTGCCGAGGCGCGGGAGAAACTGCTCGCTTACCAATGGCCGGGCAACGTGCGCGAACTGGCCAACGTCATCGAGCGCGCGATTGTTTTGGGCCAGGGCCCGGAGATCGCTGTGCGCGACTTGCCGGATACGCTCATCGCGGCGGAACAAAAGGGTTCGCCGCAAGGCCTGGGATATCATGAAGCGATCGAAGCCCACCGGAGAGAACTCGTCGTCGCCGCTCTCGCCGAGGCTCAAGGGAATCGCGCCGCGGCGGCCAAGGCCCTGGGTCTGCACCGAACCCATCTCATGAAGCTCATCAAATCCCTCGGCATCGAATGAACTTTAGCCAAAGATATTTGCAAATTTTCGCTTGGATTGGACTTAGGGAACCGGAAGAACGATGCCTCGCGCAAAGAGGCAAAGTGCGCCAAGTTCGGGAGAAATGTTTCTCTCTTTGCGTTCTTGGCGCCCCTTCGGCTTTGCTCAGGACAGGCTTGGCGCGATAAATTTTCTTGCCGTCGTTGTGTATAACATCCCAAACGTAACAGCCGGAGCTAGGGTGAATCAGTTTTGATACAGGGGTGTATCAGAACGACTACACCTCCCGGCATCCCCACCGTCACCAACCTAACTTCCAATCGCAGAAACTTTAGGCCGGTTCAGTACTTGGCTTAACTCTGCGTCTCTCTTCTAAAGTGGCACGGTGCTTGCGCTCTTATCCGCAGGGGGAGTGTGTGCCGTTGGAGACCCTTGCGTTGACAGGTCATCCCAGCCGTGGAATAAGGGCCATGTTTCGACCCTTCGACGCGAGCCACGGCCTCTGGCCGTGGGCCCTTGCTCAGGATCGTCCTGAGCGAGCGAAGAGAGTCGAAGGGCGACCTTCGCCGGCCGATCTTGGTTCGGCAGCAACCTGACGCAATCCTTCGGCCAGACCAGCTCGCTCCTGGCCGGGTTTTTTTATGAGGGAAACTATGAGCCTGAAGGTTCTTCTCTTTGCAGTCGCGGTTGTGATGCTGGCTTCAGTCCAATCGGCTGAAGCGCAGCAGGCGAAGAA
>MGSS01000134.1 GCA_001798595.1 Deltaproteobacteria bacterium RIFCSPLOWO2_12_FULL_60_19
CGTCGAGGGGATCCAGATCGGCGGCGCCACGGCGGTAGTCTATTGCCAGAACGATCTCGGCGGCGCCTGGGAGCGGGACCAACTGGGAAACTGGGCCAATCCGTGCACGCCCGGAGGGGAAGAGCAGCGGCGCGACGCCTTTCACCTGGGAATCAACCTCGTCGTTTACGCCATGACGGAAAATTACAAAGACGATCTGATCCACGTGCCTTTCATTCGACGGAGGCTCACAAGATAGCGGCAAAGAGGAATTGGGGGTTGGGAATTAGGGGTTAGGAAGATAGAGATGAGCGAACTTTTTTTTGCGGGAGGATTTCCCTGGTGGGCGGTGGCGGCCGTCGCCCTCGGCGCCGCGGCGCTCCTCGTCTACCAGTTCCTGGGGCTGAGGGAGCGGCTGGGAAGCCGGCGGAGCGGGCTGCTGGCGGTCCTTAGGGCGGCGGTTTACGCGCTGCTGGTCTTTTTTCTGCTGAGTCCGGGACTCGTGCAAAAGCGCGTCAGCAAGCTCAAGCGGCCGCTCGCCGTGGTTTTGGACACTTCCCAGAGCATGGCCTTTCCGGCAACCTTCGGCAACGGCGCCAAGCCGGGCAAAAGCCGGATCGACCTGGTGAAGGAAAAACTGCTGGAAGGAAAAGATTCTCTGATGGAGCGCCTCGCGCGCGACTACGACCTGCGCGTTTACCAGTTGAGCACCGGGCTTACGCCGCTCGCCCCCTCAACTCTCTCTCAACTTTCCGCAGCCGGCCAGGGCACGCGCCTGCTCGAAGCGCTCCGCGAGGCCGGCCGGGAAGAAGCCGGCGGAGGCGCGATCCTGCTGTTCAGCGACGGTATCGCCAACGGCGAGGAGAAAATGCTCGATGCTTCCTCCAGCCTGCCGCTTCCGGTCGTCGCCGTCGGCGTGGGCGACAGCCAGGGCTATACCGACCTGCGCGTCGCCGATCTCGGCGCGCCGGAGTTCGCGTTTCGCGGGCGGGAATTGAAAATCGACTTTACGGTTCAGGCGTACGGCCTCGCCGGAAAAACCGTGCCGCTCTATTTAAACCGGGGAAAAAACCTGATCTCCAGCCGCTCCATCAACATCGACCGGGACGCGTTCGAGCAACGAATCACGCTGAGCTATACCCCTAAGGAAATCGGCGCGCACAGTTTTGCGGTGAGTCTCCCGCCGCAGCCCGGAGAGGTCATCACGCAGAATAACCAGAAAGAGTTCAAGGTGGAGGTGAAACGCGACAAGATTCGCGTGCTCACGCTTTCCGGCTCGCCGTCGTGGAACTACCGGTTCCTGCGGATGGCGCTCAAGCAGGACCCGTTCATCGATCTGGTGTCGTTTGTCTTTCTGCGGACTCCGACCGACGTGGTCGACGTGCCGGACAGCCAGTTGAGCCTCATCCCCTTCCCCATCGACGAGATCTTTCTCGAAGAGCTGAAGAACTTCGACGTCCTGTTGCTCGACGACTTTTCCCACCGCTCCTATTTCAACATGCTCTATCTGGAGAAACTCCGCGATTTCGTCCGCGACGGCGGCGGACTGGCCATGTTCGGCGGCGTGCGCTCCTTCGACAGCGGCGGATTCGCGGACAGCCCGCTCCGCGAAGCGCTGCCCGTCGAGCTGGACGGCAAGGGAACTTATCAGATCGAGACCCGCGTGCGCGGGACGCTGACCGCAGTGGGAAGAGCGCATCCGGTCACCCGCCTGGTCCCGGACCCGCAGGCCAACGAAGAGGCGTGGAAAAAAATGCCGCCGCTCACAACCTTCAATCAGATCCTGCGGGCCAAAGGAGAGACTTTGCTGCAGGCCGACAGCGGCCTGCCGCTGTTGACCGTGGGCAGGTTCGGCAAGGGCCGCACGCTGGCGCTGATGAGCGACGATGTGTGGCGCTGGAGTTTTGCCGCGGTCGGAAACGGCGAGAGCCCGCAGCACCACTTAAAGCTCGTCCGTCACGCCGTCCGCTGGCTTGGGCAGGAGCCGACCTTCGAACAGGTGCGGATCGAGTCTATCGCCGGCGCCAGGACGCCGGGCGGCAAGAGCGAAATCAACGTTCGAGTGATGAACGATGACTTTACTCCGGCGTCCCATGCCGCCGTGCGGATGAAGCTCGCCGGACCGGAGGGAGAAGAGACGACGCTGGAAGCGGCGCAGGCAAACGAGGCGGGGAGCTATCGCGCGGACTTCGTTCCCGTGCGAGAGGGAACGTATCGCGTGGAAGCCGAGGCGCAGCTCGCCGGCAAAGTCCTCGGCAAAGACCGAAGGAATTTTCTCGTCGCCTTTCCCTACGGCGAGGAGGAAGACGGCAGGCCGCGACCGGAGCTGCTGAAGCAGATTGCGGAGAAAAGCCATGGAGAATTCATCCCCATCGCCGACTTGAACCCGGCTGCCCTGGACCGCATCGCCGCAAAGCTCGAACGGCTTGCCCCGTCGGAGGTCATTGAGCGGCGCGAGATTCCGCTCTGGAGCACGCTGTGGACTTTTGCTCTCATCCTTGCGCTGCTCAGCAGCGAGTGGTGGCTCAGGCGGAAGTGGGGACTCATCTGAAATAACTCAATGCAAAATGAAAATCGCAAAATGTAAAAATCAAAATAGCTTACGAGATTTGAGACAGAGACTGCACGCCCACTCTCAGTTTCTATCTCCGTTCTCCCTTACTTTGCATTTTCCAATTTGCACTTTGCATTTTGCAATGAAAAAGCTAAGCAAAAATCTCCTTTGGCTTATCTTGGCGCTTTTTCTGGTTCCTCCACAGGCGTTTGGTTTCTGCCATGAGCTGGAGGTGGCGCGGGCGCCGCTGTTGCGCGTGGCCGCGGCGAACAATGCTCCTGTCTTGATCGAGTGGTTCGGTCACTCGACGTTTCAGATCACTTCGTCCAAGGGAACTCGCATTTTGACGGACCCTCATGGCCGCGACGGTCTTCCGTGGCCCTCCTTGCCCCAGGATATCGTCACTGCCAGCCACCCGCACGGCCCTCACAGCAGCGTCTGGATGGCCAAGGGCAATCCCGTCATCCTCGAAGGACTCACGCCGAGCGGGGAGACCTGGCGCAACATTCATACGAGCATCCGCGATGTCTCGGTTTACACGGTTCCGGCCTACCATGATAAGAGCCAGGGCCTGCAGCGGGGCAAAAACGCCATGTTCGTTTTCCGCGTCGACGACATCTGCATCGCGCACCCGGGCGACCTTGGCCACCATCTCACGCCGGCCCAGCTCAAGATGCTGGGAAAGATCGATATTTTTCTGGCTCCGATCGCCGGCGGTTTTTACACGGTGACGCCCGGTGAGGCGAGAGAGGTCACCGCGCAGGTAAATCCCCGAATCGCCATTCCCATGCACTACGACTGGGAAGGAGCGCTGCGGGACTATATCCGCGACAACCAGCGCGTCCGCAAGCTCGACGGCGCCGTCCTCAAGATCTCGAAACAGGAGCTGCCGCCGCCGACGGAGGTCGTCGTGCTGTCCGGGCGATATCGCTGAAATACAACGGAGAACAAAAGGAGGCGAACCATGAAAGCGATTCGCATGCACGACTACGGTGGAACGGAAGTCCTGCGCTACGAAGAAATCCCCGTGCCGGCGCCCGGCGCGGGGCAGGCGCGGGTGAAAATTGAGGCCATCGGCTTAAACTACGTCGATGTCTATCAGCGAACCGGCCTCTATCCCTCGACGCTGCCGACCACTTTGGGCAGGGAAGCCGCAGGGACCGTCGACGCCGTCGGTCCTAACGTCACGGAGGTCAAAGTCGGCGAGCGCGTGGCCTACGCGATGGAGCCGGGGGCTTATGCCAGCTATGCCGTCGTGCCCGCATGGAAACTTGTGCCGGTGCCGGCCGATGTCGATAGCCAATCCGCGGCGGCGGCGATGCTCCAGGGAATGACCGCCCACTACCTGGTCCACAGCACCTATCCTCTCAAGCAAGGCGAGAGCGCGCTGGTGCACGCAGCGGCGGGCGGCGTTGGCCTGCTGCTGATTCAGCTGGCGAAGCGGCGCGGGGCGAAAGTTTTCGGCACGGTTTCGACCGAACAAAAAGCGAAGCTCGCGAAAGAGGCCGGCGCGGACGAAGTGATTCTATACACCCGCGCGGACTTTGCCGCGGAGGTAAAGAAGCTCACCAACGGCGCGGGCGTGCCGGTGGTCTACGATTCCGTCGGGCAGAGCACATTTGAGAAGAGCCTGGATTGTCTCCGGCCGAGAGGTTGCCTGGTGCTGTTTGGGCAGTCGAGCGGCCCGGTGCCGCCGTTCGATCTCGGCAAGCTCGCGGCAAAAGGCTCACTCTTTGTAACGCGACCGACGCTGGTGAACTACATGAGCGACCGGCGCGAGCTGCTGGAGCGAGCCAACGACCTTTTCAAGTGGATCGCCGCCGGAGAACTGAAGCTCAGGATCGACAAGATCTTTCCGCTCGCTCAAATCGCCGAGGCCCACCGCCTGCTCGAAGCGCGCAAGACGACCGGGAAGGTGCTGCTGATTCCCTGATGCCTCGGCTAGCGAGGCTCTCTATCGTGCCGGCGGGAGTAGTGCGTTCCGGCGACCATGTTGCGCAGCTTTTCGCGCTGCTCTTGAGACAATAACTCTTTGCCCTGCTCTATCGTTCGGATGCGGGCGAAGCGGGTATCCGCGCGCAGCCGCTCGATCTCGCGCACCTTGACCTCCGCCTTCTTCAGGTCCACAGAGTCCGATTCGAGCAGACTCGAAAGATCCATCTCCGCGACGCGGAGGTCCGCTTCGCGTCTGATCGTCTCGCGCTCGAAGTCGCCTCTCAGCCGCTCCAGATTCCGCACCTGCTCAGCGGAAAGGTTGAGATCATCACGGTGGCTGAGCATCCAGGTGATGAGCGGCCGCTCCCCGCGCGATTCCGTTAACCCGCCGAAGCGCTCGTGCCAGCGGTTGGTCCAGTTTTGAATCTGACGGGTTATTTCGTCCCAGACCCGTGACACCTCCTCATGGACCACGGGTTGCGCCGCCGGAGCGTCCGAACCTGCTGCGGGCGTCGCCAGAAGCGCAAAAATTAACAGAGCCACAACGCTGTAGCTTCGCATGACAGCCTCCTTTCGGAAAAGCCCTTCCCCTGAATCAATACAAAAATTAAACCGCCCTGTCGCGGACTTGTCAATGAGCCCCACCGAACACAGCAGGCTTAGGATCGAGCGGTGGCGGACAGGGAGTCGGACTTCGGCTCCTTGAGAAAAACGCTCAGCGCGACGATGCCCACGAGAATCGCGACGGCGAGCGCCTGCCAGGCGGTTGAATACGAGCCCGTCACGTCCACGATGTAGCCGAACAGCGGCGTGCCGAAGATCGTTCCGATCGAATTGATCGTAATCACCATTCCCAAAGCCGCTCCCGTCTGCGCCTTTCCGGCGATCTCGCCGATGAGCGCATAGGAGACCCCCTGGAAACCGACCATGCAGACGCCGGCAAAGAAGATCAACGGCAAGACGACAATGAGAGACGGCGTGCCGGGTAGCGCTCCTAAAGCGAATGTGAGCGCGACGGAGAGAAAGCCGATCAGCACGAGCACGACCTTGCGCGCGCCGTGAAACAGCCGGTCGCTCACGACGCCCCAGCCGACGCGGCCGACCATTCCTCCGAGTTGGGTCAGGGCCAGCGCCTGGCTCGCCCAATAGGATGAGAGCCCTGCGGTCTCTTTGAGGTAGAGAGGCACGTAGGTCAGCAGCGACATCTGCCCCACCAGAAGCAGCGCGGTTCCAAAGCTCACGCAGAGAAGCTGTTTCATCCACGAGCCGGGCCGGCCTGCGGCGGTCGGCGCCGCGGCGGGCTCGGCCTGCGCGACGTCGACGGCGGGCTCGCGCCAGAGAAACCAGAAGATGAAGCCGCTGAGCAGATTGATGACTCCGAGACCCACAAAAGCGATGCGCCATCCCGCGAGTAAAACCAGCGACGGCGCCAGCACGGCCGCCACCACCCCGCCCGCCGGAACTCCCGTCTGCTTGATGCCCATCGCCGTCGCCCGCTCGGCGCGGGAGAACCAATGCATCACGCCTTTGGTCGAGGCAGGATTCAAAAAACTGTAGCCCAATCCCGCAAAAAGAAAGATGGCGAACGCCCAGCCGAACGAGGGCGCAGCGGCGACCGCCGCCGTATAGAGCCCGAGCAGGAGATGGCCGCCGAGCGCGGTCGAGCGCACGCCGAGCCGGTCCGCCAGCCATCCGGCGGGCAGAGAAAGACCCGCCATCCCCAGGTAAAACGCCGTGAAGAAAAGCCCGATCTGCGCGCGCGAGAGATCGAGGTCCTGCTGATAGAAAGGGGCGAGCGTGTTGATGCCGTATTGCGCGGTCGCGCCGATGACGTGGGAGAAAGTGATAAGGGCAAGAACCGCCCAGCGGAAACGGTCGGATTGAGGATTGTCCATGATGCGCGGGTCGGTGTAGGGGCGGTTCGTGAACCGCCCCTACCTCAGAGATAGCGGTCAGTCACGTGCCGATGCGGACAGAATCACCCGCATCTTGAATCGAGCGGATAATCGAGAGCGCCGTCAGTTTGCCGGTGCGCGGATTTTCACTCGGAACGTTCTCGATGCGGACGACGAGTCGGCCAAACTCTCCTTCCGCCTCCACCTCATGGCAATTGCGCTTGAGGCCGGGAACGGCGAGGATGCGCACGCGCGTCCTGTCCGGCCCGATGCCGGCCAGGCTCACGGCTGCGGTGACGTTCACGTTGGCGGGAAATCCCCGGCAGGCCTCGCGCGCCGTGCCGGAGAAGACCTCCCGCTCCTCCTTCAAGCCGATCAAGGAAATCACCCGCTCGACGAGATAGGGCGCGCCTTCGAGCCCCTCAGGCGGCTTGCGCGTGGTGATCGTTACGTGTGAAACCTGACCCACGCATGCGCCTTTGATTCCATCGAGGCCGGCAATGGCGCCCGACGGAATGAACAACCGCCGCCCCTGCCCCCTCGCCTTCGCCATGATCTCAGGATGATCGAGCAACGCGCCGACGCTGATGATCATCAGCTCTTTGCCGGCTGCGAAAACCTCTCTCGCCAAATCCGGCACGATCGAGCCGCCGGCGGCTTCAATGACGAGATCGGAGCGCGCGATGAGCTGCGCCCGGTCCAAATACGGCGGCGGGTTTCCGAGAGTCGCCAGAAATTCCCGCGCGCCCTTCTCCGTCCGGCTCGTCACGCCGGCGACGGAAACGGCGAGCTTCCCCGCATCGGCAGCTTTCAGCAACGCCCGCCCGATCGCCCCGCACCCGACGATGCCGATGGATTTCAATGACATAGCACTATTGACGTACCCTAAGTAAAAACGGTTCGATCCACACTTATCGTTGGCTACCGTCGCTTCGCTTTACGCTTCTTTTGCGCTCGCCCTTCCAACCACTTCTTCAAAGATTGAGGCGCCTCGCCGGAGGGAAGGCCGGCTAACAGGCCGTCCACGGTCAAGTCCTCGTCCAGGTCGGACCAGTGAATGTACGCCCCATCGCCGAAAATCTCAAAGCGATTGCGCTCCTCGGGCGTGCCGTGCCACAGACGAGGATACCACGCGAGTGGAACGATAATAGTGCGCCCGTCTGTCAGATCTACCGTTAAAGACTCTTCGGTCACGGCAACGCTTCGAGCGCGAGGCTCTCTCTTCTCAGCCGCCAAAGAATTCATACCATGCCTCCAGCAATGTCTCGCGATGCTCTTCAACGAGCCTACCTATTGTATTGAGTTCCACCCGGTTGAATCCCCCTGCTTGTTGGAGAGCAACCGGATCCAGCCAAAATTTCGCCACCTTATCCTCTCGTCGCACATGGATATGGGAAGGTTCGCCACGGTCAAGGGAAACGAAGAAGAAACGGTAAGGGCCTATCCTCAGGGCCGTCGGCATTGATTTGAATCTTACCTCAAGCCCAGGCACCTCTTCAACCGGCGAGTCTGGCTGCCAATACCTGAATTCTGTTGGAAGCTTTGTTCCCTAAATCGAAAAATTCGTCTCGGGCACACGGACGTTGCCGATGACGGGCTCAAGGCCGAGGATGCCGAGAACCGTGCGCTTGAGTCCCGCCAGATTGGCGCTGCCGCGGTCGCGCGGCCTTTTTTCCGTGACCGGGATCACTTCGCGGATGCGGCCGGGGACGGTGGACATGATGATCACCCGATCGGCCAAAAAAAGCGCCTCCTCGACATCGTGCGTAACTAAGATCACCGTCTTGCCGGAGTTAAGAAAGATGCGCAGCAGCTCGTCTTGCAGCGTGAGGCGCGTCATCGCGTCGAGCGCGCCGAAAGGCTCGTCGAGCAGCAGCACGTCGGGGTCCACGGCCAGCACTCTCGCCAAGGCGGCGCGCTGGCGCATGCCGCCCGAGAGCTGGTGCGGATAATAGCCGGGAAACTGATCGAGGCCGACGAGGGCCAAAAGCTCCGTCACTCTCTGCCGGATCTGCTCATGGCTCTGCCGCTCGATCTCAAGCCCGAGCGCGACATTTTGAAACACCGTCCGCCACGGAAAGAGCGCGTGCTCCTGAAAGACCAAGCTGTGGCGGCGGTTGGGTCCGTTCACGTCCTTCCCGTCGATGCGCACGCGCCCCGCCGTCGGCTTCACGAGCCCGGCCAAAACCCTGAGCAGCGTGCTCTTGCCGCAGCCCGAGGGACCGACGATGGCGAGGAATTCCCCCTCGGCGACCTTGAGACTGATGCGATCGATGACCGTAAGCGCGTCGAAGGACTGCACCAGTTTTTCGACGACGATTTTTTCCGGGCCGTCTCCGCCTAGTTGGCTTTTCACACGTATTTCCATTTGAGCAATCTACGCTTGAGCCGTTCGAGAACGTATCCATCCAAAACGGCCGAGAAGAGACCGATCACAACGATCCCGGTCAGCACTCCCGTCATGTCGGCAATCTCGCCGGCGAAGTTGATGAACCAGCCGAGGCCGATGTTCACGCCGCCCACCATCTCCGCCGCGATCAGCGAGCGCCACGCGTTGCCGAATCCGACCTGCGCCCCCGTGACGATCGAAGGAATCACCTCCGGCGCGTAGACCTTGGCGATGAGCTGCTTGTTGTCCGCGCCGAGCAGCCGCGCTACGTCGACGTGCAGCTTCTCCACCTGCTCCACTCCGTTCATCACCGCTACGGCCATCGGGAAAAAGGCCGCGATGATGATGACCAGAATAATGGGATAATCGCCGAAGCCGAGCAGGATGATGAAGAGCGGCACCCAAGCGATCGGCGGAACGGACTGAAGGATGGAGACCAGCGCGCGCGTAAAGCGGCGGAAGAAAGGCCAGACGCCGCTGGCGAGGCCGACCATCAAGCCTAGGAAGGACGCGAGAGTGAAACCGATCGACAGGCGGAAAAAGCTGCGGCCGACCGTGATGAGAAACGCTTCGCGGGCAAGCTCGCCGCCGAGCCTGCGAACCACGCTCCCCGGCGAGGGAATCAGGTACGAAGGAAAGATCAGGGCCGCGACCTGCCATCCGGCCACGATGGCGAGAAAAGCAATCGCATAGGGGAAGACTCTAGCGAACCGGAGTTGCCACGCGCTCAGCGACTCGGGACGCTCTACGGCTTCTGCCGTTCCAGTTCGCTCTGCCATCGCAAATCCACCACGCTGCTGAGCGGCACGTCCTTCTTGAGGATCTCAAGATTCTTCATGATTCCGGAGAGTTCCTCCATGCGCTTGAGATCGCCCTGCGTGAGACGCCAGTCGAAAACGTTGCTCTTGAGCGACTTGAGCATGATCTCCTCAGGCGGGATTCCCTTGCCTTCCACGACCAATCCCTCTTCCGCCATAAAGGCCGGCGCCAGAACGCGGGCGGCTTCCGCCGGTTTCTCTTTCATAAACTCAATGCTTCGCTTCAAGCTGGCGAGCGTCTTCCGGACCGCAGCCGGTTGTTCTTTGATCAGCTTTCCGGGAACGATCACGACCATGCAGGGGAAAGGCCAGCTCTTCCCGACTTCGTAGATTTCGGTAACGGGCACGGCGGCTCTGGCGATGCTGTCATAAGGCTCGAACAGAAACGCCGAATCGACTCTGCCGGCCCGCAGCGAGGCGAGAGCCGTGGACGGCGCCGTGTACATGATCTGGACGTCTTTGTCGGTCAAGCCCGCGCTTTTGAGCACGACGCCTTTAAGCACGATATCCGCGGTGCTGCCGGCGGCCTGGCTGGCGAGACTCTTGCCTTTGAGGTCTTTGAGCGATTTGATGCCGCGGTCGTTGCGCGCGACCAGCGAATGGAAACCCTCCTGGACCTTGCCGACGATTTTTAAATCCGCGCCCTGCGCCGCCCAGGTGATCGCGTTGGTGAAGCCCAGCACCCCCACGTCCAGCTGGTCGGTCACCAGCCCCTTCACCAGCGTCGGCCCGCTGGTGAACATGGTGACGTTGGCGTCGAGCCCTTCGGCGGTGAAAAATCCCTTGTCGCGCGCGATCACGACGGGCGCGTCGTCAAAGACGTGGACGTAGCCCACGCGCAGCTTTTGCGCCTCTGCGGCCGGCGCGCCGCACAACAGATAAAATCCCGCTGCGATTAGAAACAACTTGACGACGAACGGTTTCATAGGGGTCCCTCCGCGCCAATTGAGTCGATGAGTCCGGCGCCGGACTCTTAAGTTTTCCGACAGGTTTATGTACTTTAGTCCGCTCCCTTCGGGGAATCAAGGGAAGTCCGGAGGGGGCCTCAGCATTTGCCGCTCTTCGTAGCTTCATCGGGAAGCTGCGCCAACGCGTTTAGCAACTCCAACACTTCAGCGGGAACCCGGAGGTTGTACCGGGCGTGCGTGCTGACGAGGCCGACTCTTATCGACATGGCCGACTCCGGCAGAACTCTGAACAGCTCTTCGTCAGTCAAGTCATCGCCGATAGCGAGCACAAAGTCGAAATCGGCGTTTGCGATCCAGTCACGCGCCGCCGTTCCTTTGTTGACACCCGCGTGTCGGATTTCCACCACCCTGTTTCCCTGTGACACCTGCAGGTCGGCCTTCGCCGTGAGGTTCGCCAGATGGTCCGTCATCTCGGCGGCGAGCAGCGCCGCCTGGTCGGGGTCCGCCGATCGGTAGTGCCATGCCACTGAATGCTCTTTTTCTTCCACGAATGCACCCGGCAGGCGGTCGGCGTAGCTTTCGAGGATCGGCAGCAGCTGGCCTTTCCACTCGCTCGTCATTGACTTCGACAGGCGCCAGGGCTTTCCAACACCTTTCAGCCAAGCCCCGTGTTCCGCAACCAAGCCCACAGACAGATCGCCGAACCACTTGTCCAGCGTCGAGCGATCCCGCCCGCTGATGATCACAACCGTATTGCGCGGGTCGGCGGTGAGAGAGCAAAGAAGATCCATCTGGGTTTCATTCGGTTTGACGAGTGCGGGATGCCGGGCCAGAGGCGTGAGCGTCCCGTCGTAATCCAGGAAAAGAACCCGTCGCCGGCTCTGCCGGTAATGCTCTATCAGATCGCTCCTGGCGGCATACGGCAGCAGCTTTGCTCGGACTTTATCCCGCACCTCCTGCACGGACACAAGCGCGCTCACGAAGTCCCCGGCCCAGCGCATCACGTCATATCGGCGCAGCCTTGCTTGCATCATCCGATTACGCCTCTTTTGTTCATTTGCAGGCATCTCCAGAGCCTCGCTCAAGGCGTCGGCAATGGCCTGCCGGTTGTTGGGGTTGACGATGATCGCTTCTCCGAGTTCCTTTGCCGCCCCCGTCATCTCGCTCAGGATCAGGACTCCGGTGCCGTCCGTCCGCGTCGCGACATATTCTTTCGCCACGAGGTTCATCCCGTCGCGCAGAGGCGTGACCAGACAGATATCGCTGGCGCTATAGAGAGCCGCCAGCGCCTCAAAAGGGACATTACGATACTGATAGACCACGGGAGTCCAGTCGATTCGTCCGAACCGGCCGTTGATTTTTCCCACAAGCTCCTCGATCTGCTTCTTCATCTGGTCGTAATGGTGAACTCCGATGCGGGACGGGACAACCACCATGGCCAGGACAACCACGCCGTGGTATCGCGGATTCGCCTCCAAAAATAGCTCGAACCCTTCCAGCCGGTTGAGAATGCCCTTGGAGTAGTCGAGCCGGTCGACGGAGAGGATGATCTTCACGTGGGAAAGCCGATGCCTTGAGTGCTGTATTTCTCCCTGAACGTCGGCCCGGCCTATAGCGTTGGCAAACTTGTCGAAATCTATCCCCATCGGAAAAGTATCTACCTTGACGATGCCTTCCGGAGTCAGGATCCTCCCCATCTGGTTTTCAAACCCCAGGATACGGAGCGCGCTTTGAAAGAAGTGCTGAGCATACTCATACGTATGAAGGCCGATAAGATCCGCGCCCAACAAGCCTTCCAGAATCTCGCGCCGCCACGTTCCGGGCAAAAGCCGGAACACTTCAAAGGAAGGAAACGGAATGTGCAGAAAGAAGCCGACCGGCAGGTCGGGCGCCTTCTTTTTAAGCATCCGGGGAAGCAACATGAGATGATAGTCGTGGATCCACACGAGATCATCGGGCCGGACGACATTCATCAGCGACTCGCAGAAAACTTCGTTGACGCGTTTGTACTGATCCCAAAACCTCGGCTGGTAGACGGTGTAGGAAGGAAAATAGTGGAATAACGGCCAGATCGTCGCGTTGCAGAATCCCAGGTAGAATTGATCCATCTCCTCCGCGGAGAGGAAGACGGGATACGATTGAAATCTGAGAAGCGCTTCCGATCTCAGCTCTTCTTGAAGTTGGCCTTCGACGCTGCTTCCTGGCCAACCGACCCAAACATGATTGTCGGAGAGCCGGCCGGCCCTTCGTCGCGACTCGATATAGGCCGAGAGGCCTGTCACGAGCCCTCCGGCGCTTTCATGGAACCGGAGCCGGCCCTCGCTGACGGTCACATTGAAAGGGAGCCGATTGGAAACTATAACGAGCCGCCGCTCGGATCCGGTTTTGTCGCTCATGGCCGTCCCCGTGAGGTCTTAGCTCACAAGTACACAATGTCCCCTTCATGAAACAATGAGATGAAAAGCAGCAGGTAGTCTTTGATGTGCCGGGTTATAAGGAAATTATTTCGCACGTGCTCCCGGCCGTTCTCCCCTAACTTCGACGCATAGGCGGGGGAGCTGATGAGTTGCTTGATCCACTGCGCGGTGCCCTCTATCGAGTGCGTAAGGATACCCGAGTATTTGTGGGCAATTTGTAATGGTATGCCACCAACCGCTCCGGCTATAGTCGGCTTGGCCTTCCAGAGAGCCTCGGCGACCGTCAAACCGAATCCTTCTTTCAACGACTTCTGAAGAATCACGGTCGACCCGCGCTGCAGGGCGTTGATCTCGATGTCGCTGGCCGGAGGAAGAAAAAGCACGAAGATGTCCGCGTCTTTGCTCGCCTGCTCTTTAACCTGTTCCATGATCGCAGGCCCCTCGGGGTCGTCGGTGGCACCCCCACCCGCCAGCACGAGTTGCATATCGAGGCGCTGCTTTGCAAGCTTGTAGGCCTGAATCACCCCCAGCGGGTCTTTCAGATAATCAAAGCGGGAGATCTGGGTCACGATAGGCCTTGACCGGTCAATCCCGAACCTCTCAAACACCGAGGCGATCGCTTCCTCGGACAGCTCCTTATTCTTATCGCTCAGCGGATCAATAGAAGGCGCGATCAGGACCTGCGGCACGGAAAGTTTCTGAGCGAATGCCGGAGCGGAGAAGACGGCGGCATCGTACCTCGCGACGAACTGATCGAGAAATTTCCAGATCTTCGGGTCGGGCCGGGAAAAATCGATATGACACCGCCAAAGCCAACGCCTGCCGATTTCCGCCCGGTTCTCGATCAAGGCGACCGGCTGCGGATCGTGAACGAATACGATGTCGCCGAAGGTCATTTCCCCCGCATTTCGCCGGTTGACCTCGAGAAAATGCTCATACTCGTCGTCGCCGACATCGACGGCGACCCCGTGGAGCCCGTTGTGGAATTTCTTGGTCGTCGCGAAGAATTTCTCATCTCCCTTGATGCAGTCCCATCTCGCCTCGACGCCCAGCTGCTTTAGGAGAGGAATCATCCGGGAGAGGATCTCGGCGACGCCGCCGCCGACCGCCGTAGAGTTGACGTTCTGAACAGATTTACCTTCAAGGTGCCGGGCAAGCAGAAAAAGCTCGTCGATCGTCGCCTGCCCGACGAAGCTCGCGTAATCCTCAATCCGAGCCATGCTTCTCCACCATTGCTATGATTTCTCGGCGCAATCCGTCGAGCGTGTGCGAGTAGGGATCCAGTCGGCTGCTCTTTTCGGCAAGCTCGGTCTTGCCCAGGCTGCGAAACCACCGCGAGAAATCGTTTTCCCCTCTCTCCAACCGCAGCTTCGCGTCGAAGACGTGAAAGTATAAACTGTTGATGCTGACCTTGTTGAGGATATGTGCAAATTCCGCGAGATTGTGAGCGACGTGGGGTGTCGGGAGCACATAGGTCCTCGAGGCCATAAAATGAAACTCCTGACCCCCGGCGCAATCTATGCGTCGCCGCGTCGAAGCTAGGTGCCCTTCGAGAATGTTTACAAATGTTTGCCTCAGCTCCGCGATGCTCTGAAACCCGACAATATCCACGCTCCACAACCGTTCCCCCAAGACCACATCCCCCAACACATGAGCCGTCCAATAAGCAAAATCGTTCGGAGGTTCCGGCGAAAGATAGTGGTGCTGATGGAGATATCGATGGGTGTGGTGGTAAATCGAGGAATCGGGGACTATCTGAATACCCGCCAGCAGCTCCTCGGCATTCCCGGCCTTCACACCCAACAGCAGCGTCTGATCCAGCTTGGTGTAGAAATGAAATTCACCCATCGCCTGCGTTCTCTCTCCGGCTAAGCGGCTTCCGGTGTCGCGACTGTACCCGCTCTATTCCCTTATCGCTGCGCGCGGCTCCTGGCAACGCGCCCCCGAGCTGCTGATTGTTAGTGAGCGGAGATCCTCTTCATGAGCCCAAACGGGCGGCCCGGTCGGAGACGATCCCGCCAATATTCCATTAATTCCAGCGTGTCCTTTTTTCGACGTTGCGATGGCATCGCCTTTCGTCATTTGAGAAACAACGTTATTCGCCTGTCCCACAACGAAAAGCGGGGTCTCATCCATTAGGTCTTTCTCAGGCGCCTCGCGATCGGCTGAAGCTCCATTTCAACAAGGGCGGACTGACGAGCGTGGTGAGCATCACCATGACGAGAATAGCGGCGAACGTCGCCTCGTCTACCATGCGTTCGCCCCCGACCGATAGAGTGAGTCCGATTCCGGCGAAGATCAGGCCGACTTCTCCGCGCGGGATCATGCCGACGCCGATCGCCAGGCGGTTGAGACCGCGCTCGGCGACCGCCAGCCCGCAGGCTTGCTTGCCCACTAAGGCGACCGCAGTCAACGCCAATGCAAGTCCCAGCACGTCAAAACGAAACAAGCTGTCGAGATCCATCTTGATCCCCATTTGCAGGAAAAAGAGCGGCACCAGAAACGCCGACAACGGGTGGAGCATCGCCTCGGGGGAAAGCTCGTCTTCGTGCAAGTACTCTTCAAACGGCACTCCCTCCAATATCAGCCCCGCGGCAAAGGCGCCGACGATGGCGGCGAGATCAATCAGCGTGGCCAGGTATGAGAGCAGAAAACAGAACGCCAGTGAGAAGGTAAAAAGCATCCCTTTCATCTTGGCTTTCGCCATCTGCCGGAAAAGCCGCGGAATAAAAAAAACTCCGATCACAAGGGAGCCTATCAGAAAGATGACCACCTTGGCGACCAGCCAGATGACGGAAACGCTCGAAAAACTCACCCCGGAGTTGACCCCGGCGATGATTCCGGTGATGATCGCCAATACGATAAGGCCAAGGATATCGTCGATGACCGCAGCGCCGAGGATGATCTTCGCCTCCCGGGTGCGAATCTTGCCCATGTCTTGCAGCACTCTTGCAGTAATACCTACGCTCGTCGCGCAAAGAGTCGCTCCGACGAAGCTGTGGACATAGGCCGAATGCCCGGGGAGCATGAGAGCGCTGACCCACCAACCGAGACCGAACGGCAGCAGCACGCCGATTGCGCCCGCGAGAAAAGAAGAAAGGCCGACCTTGAGCAGATCGGCCAGGCTCGATTCCAATCCGACTTCAAACAGCAGCAGAATGACTCCCAGGCTCGCCAAGATGTCGAGCGCCGGGTCGGTCTTGAGGTAATCGAGCCCATGCAGACCAATGAGACCGAGGTTTCCCAACAGCACCCCGGCGATCAGCTCGCCCATCACGGCCGGCTGACCGAGCTTTTCCGCAGCCAAAGCGGCCAACTTGGCGCATGGCAAAAGGATCACAAGGGCCAAGAGCAGACCGCCCATGAAGCCGCCGTCAGTCCCAGCCCCCAGGAGAAGGACCGACGCAAAAACCCAGGGCAGCTTTCTAGCTATTAGTTGTGTTTTCTTCATCGTTCGCCGACGGCACTTTCGTGCTGTCACGACTTTAGCATGAGTTTGTCGTCCTTGGCCGATAAAGATGCGTCCTAGAAAAACGCCTTGTCGCGCTCCAGGCCACGTTTATCAACCAGCCCTTAGCGGATTGAGCAGATCAAATCAACCGCCGGCTGAAAACTGGCAAGCTTTTTGACGGAGAAGCCCCTATTGAGGCAGCGCTGATGAATGGTTATTACACGCCGGGCTTTTCGGCGCGGCTCGCGAACCGGTCGCGGCGATTCCTCTGCCAGCATTCTTCGTTGTGCTCTCGGCAAACCGGCGCTTCTTCTCCATAGGTCGTGGTTGACAGTCGGCCTTCGGCAATCCCTAGAGTGACCAGATAGTCTTTGGCAGCTTGTGCTCGCTTAGCCCCAAGGGCTAAATTGTATTGCGTCGTTCCGCGCTCGTCGCAGTGACCTTCGATCTCCACGCGCACCGCCGGATTTTTCTTGAGCCATTCCGCGTTGGCCTTTAGCGTGGTGCGGGCGTCGGGGCGGAGATAGTACTTGTCGAAATCGAAGTATATCTCTTTTAAGGGGCTGTCCTTCGGAGTCACCGGCGCCTGGCCTCGCCGTAGCTGCTCCAGGCTGCCGGGCGTCTGAGCCGTCTGAATTTCGGGCTTGATCGCTTTCGGAGACGCCCGCCCCGACGCGGCCGAGGCTTCCGGCTTGGCCGTCGTCGAAGAACAGCCGCTCAACCCGAGGACTAACAGGAACACCGAACCCCAAAAAATTGCCGCCGACATCTTCAGCAAATGTTTCTTATTCATGGTGCTTCCCTCCTTTTCAGTCCAGCGAACTGTTTTCAAAGTCGATTAGCGCAGGTCAAAAATCTGCTGGTAAAGCTTTACCGTCTCGGAGAAACTCCGGTATTCCTCCGGGTGTTCCACGATCCGCTTGTATCCCTTGAACAACCGCGGCGGATCGGCTTCGACATTCTCGTGGACCGGTATGCGGCGGAAGCCGACGAGCATCTTTTGCCCCCGCTTGGAAAGAAGAAAATCGATGAAGAGCTTCGCGGCGTTCGGATGGGGCGCCTTGGCAGCCAGCATGAGCGGGTTGACCTGGACCGGCACCGGCTCCAGCGGCACCCAGTCGATCGGAGCCCCGCGAGAGGTCTCCCGTTGAATCGTCGGGGCATAGGCGACGATGAGATCGTATTCTCCCGCTGCGGTGAGTTGCACCCGGTTCGTGTTGCCGCGCATCACGACCGGCTCTTGCGCGGCGAGCTTCTTAAAGTAAGCAACCGCCTTTTCCTTTCCCCACGCTTTGATGAGCCCCGAGAGCAGACCGTAGGCCTCGTCGTCGATGGAGATTGTCTTACCTTTCCACCGCGGCTCCAGCAATTGTTCGTACGTTTTCGGAACGTCCTCTTTTTTGACACGGTTGGTGTTGTAGCCCAAGACGTAAGGGTTCACGTAATAGGCCGTCCAATAACCTTCCGCGTCAACCAGATCTTGAGCGATGAACTTGCTCTGCGGCGAGCGGTAAGACGCCAGGAGCTTGGCGTCCATCAACGGGAGAACCATCTCTCCTCTCCCCGACACCACGTCCCAGGCATGGAGCCCGCCCCGGGCCTCGGTCTGAATCTTGTTCAGCAACGGCCCGCCTCCTGTGCGGAACAGGTCGACCTTGAGAAACGGATATTTTTTCTGGAACTTTTCGACCACCTCTTCGCTCTGGGATAAGGTCATAGTGGTGTAGTAGACCGCTTTTCCTTCCTGTCTCGCAGCCTCAACCAAATTCGAACCCGCGTCCGCTTGCGCCTGCGAAATGCTCGGCAGCGCCATTACTACGAACAACGATGCAAGCAACGTCACACCTTTCGTCTTCATGTTCGCCTCCTTCGAGCCGGTTTTGCTATTGCTTATTGGTGGGCCCCAAGCCCAGATCCCAGTGCATGATTCTTGAGAGAGGTTGATCCCCTGTTAGGATTAGATTTTTAATCTCTTTTGCCCGTCCCTCGAACATCGCTTTGACCGTGTACTTCCCTGGGGGAAGTTGAACATAAAACCACGGGCCGTTGGTGGTCGCGCCCATGATCTGCTTGCCGTCTTGATTTTCTATGACCAGCTTTCCTTCGGAGAGATACTGGCCGGAATTTACGGCAAAAGAGAGCCGGAGATTGTATCGAGGGGCCTGGCTTTTCATGAAATCCCGTTCCTCGGTCCCAATACCTCCGGACATGTACCGGAGGCCGCCTTCAGAATTCCCTTGGACAACACCCGGGGGGTTGTCCGGCACGTAGGCTTTGGAGACAACGACTCCCAAGACCCAGGGCGAAAGAAGGCTTAGGCTAAGAACAACCGCCACTACCCCGTCGGTCGAAATTCTTGATTTGGACGTCTTAATCATATTTTCCCCTCCTTAAGGTTTCTCAACGCGGGCGCTCTTTTCTTGCTCTTCCGACCTGCGAATCGATCTAACGTAATTCTCGAGTTCTGCGACGGTAAGCCATCGTGTTTTTGGCATCGCTTCGGCGACGGCTTTTATCACGACCGCGCCCCGAGCTATATCGTCCCGGGAAGCGAGGATGATGATCCGCATCGACCGGTTGATGTCCCTTAGATTGAAGACCGTTTCCGCCAAATCCATGTTGCTTCCGGTCGACACGAGAACGGCTGCATCGAAGTATTCTCGGTCTGCCTGCGCCACCGCTGCCCCACCGCTTTTCACCTGGGTCACCGAACAGCCTGCGACTTGGAGACATTTTTCTACCTCGTTGCAATCCTCGGAGCAGACAAGCATGACCTTTTGCAACCTCGCAACAGATGCCGGTGAGGCGGGGGCGTTTCCCTTATCATACCCCAGCCACTCTTGCGGTCTCGGCCTTCGGGTCAACACTATAAAAATCCTCCCCTCATCGTGACGCGGGACGAGACACCCGATAGTTGGGCGCGTGTGCGTGCGCGAAGTCTTGACAGCCGTATCCGGTTACGACCCGCAAGCTTCCTGGTTTTCCATCGCTTCAATCCCTGACGAATGTGCTCGGGACTCCACCCTAAGGCCTCACAGATATTCTCAAAGGAAAAAAGCCAATCGTCGTCAGCTTCAAATATCCAATGCTTCGCCGCGCGGTATGTTTCGGCCCTCTTTCTGTCGCTGGCGAGCAGAAACTCCTGGAAGCAAAAAACGGCGTCCTCCAGGAGGGCGAACATCAACTGTTTCTCAGGCGTGAAAAGATCTTCCCTGCGCACCGTGCGAAGATACTGGTGCGGCGTAAGAGTATCCGGCTCGCGGAAAACGGGGAGTGCGCCCCCGGGGTTGGGTTTGTTCAGATAGTCCATGAGGCTGATGTACCAAGTCTACAACGCAAGTCGGATGCCATCGGGAAAAGGTCCGGAAAAACAGCGACTTACAACAGACCCCTGGGACGCGATTAAGAGAGCGGAGGTCAGACTGCATGAAGTGTGCACGAAAAGCACACTAAGCCCCCTTGACGGGAGGCTGGATGCACAGATAGTTCACACAGATCAGTAAAGCGGAGTTGGTAGCGCGACCGGCGCCTGGCATGAGGCAGCGGAGGAAACGGAAAGGTGTCTACTCCTGTGCAGGTTGTTTACACATTCATAGATTTGCACTCCGCGGTTGGGCCGTCTTGATTCGCTCGGCTGGAGGCTTCATTTACGACAAACGGTACCTGTTGATTTTATTGTAGAGGGCGCGGCGGCTGATGCCCAGAATGGCTGCCGCCTTTTTCTTGTTCCCTCCCGTCGAGGCGAGAGTCATTCGGATACACTCCTTCTCCACCGCCGCCAGATTCATGCCGAGGCGGATCGGGAACATTTGGGAATCGGAGTCCTTGCTCATCCCAGCCGCCTCGCGAATTCTAGCCGGGATAAGATCGGCTGTCAGCTCCTCTCCGGGGGCGATCAAAATCGCGCGTTGGATGACGTTCTTCAGCTCCCGCACATTGCCAGGCCACGAATAGTGCCTGAGACATCGATAGCTTTCCGGCGAAACTCGTTTTACGTCTTTCTGGTAGAGTGTGTTGAATTGGGAGACAAAATAGCCGGTAAGAAGCGTTGTACCACCGGGACGATCTCTCAGCGCGGGAACGTTGATGCGGAAAACATCGAGCCGGTAGAAAAGGTCCCGCCGAAACTTTCCCTGCGCGACGGCCTTCTCAAGATTCTCGTTCGTGGCTGCTATCACCCGAACATCGACTCGAATATCCTTTTCTCTCCCCCCACCCGCCGGAATGTTTTTGTTTCCAGCCCCCGGAGCAAGCTAACCTGGCTCTTCTCGTCCATGGTGGTGATTTCATCGAGGAAAATCGTCCCTTTGTGAGCCTGCTCGAAAACGCCCTTATGTATCCCGGCAGCGCCGGTGTACGCACCCTTTTCGTGCCCGAAGAACTCGCTCGCAATAAGCTCCGGAGTCATGGCCCCGGCATTGACCGGTATATAGGGAAAGTCCTTCCTCTGGCTTCTCTTATGGATCCCGAGCGCAAGAAGGTCTTTTCCCGTTCCGGTCTCCCCGGTAATCAATACTGGAATATCCGTTGCTGCCGCGTCAACGGCTCGCTGGATCACCGCGTGCATTGGCAAACTGACTGCAACTATACCTTCGAATTCAATCGGCAGGGATATGGCGCCATCGGGGAAATTTTTTTCACCAGCCATAGGTTGTCTTTTCAACATGGACATATAGGGGCCCACAACCCACCCGTCACGAACAAAAGTTCAGACGGGAAGCAGACCTTTTTGAATAATTATATCACAATAAAAAAACGCGCGCTTACCGGGAAAACGGCTGCCGCCGGCGACCGGTCCCATCATCGCGGATTACCCTACGGAAAGCTTGTACAGCATCCAGTAAACGATCACGCCGGTCACCGAGACATAGAACCAGAGCGGGAGCGTCCAGCGAGCGATGCGCTTGTGGCGCTCAAAGTTACCTTTGAGCGCGCGCGTAACGGTGATCAAGACCAGCGGTAGGATGGCTATCGCCAGGATCGTATGGGAGATGAGGATCGTAAAATAGACTACACGAATCCAACCCTGCCCCCTGAATGGCACCGAGCCGACGTTGTAGTGGTAGACCAGATAGGAGGCGAGAAAGAGCGTTGACGTGAGCAGGGCCGAAAGCATGCAGAGCCGGTGCAACGCGACCCGGCCCTTGCGAATAAACAGGTATCCCGTCGCCAGCAGCAAGGCGCTGGCGGTGTTTAACGCCGCGTTGACGCCGGGAAGATCGGAAAGCGCAATCAAGGCAACCGCGAAGTGTGCGGAAATTATGGATGGATATCGGGAGACAGCATCAGGATCAGAAAGAGACACAGGAGCAGCGGCGTCACGGCGATCCACCCCAGCGTCGCGCGCTCGAATTTGAGATGCATGAAGTAGAGCGCCACAAGCGTCGCCTTGGTCAAGGCGAGTCCGACCAGCAGGATGACGATGATGAGCTTGGCGATGGGCATGTAGATCACGGCGATCTCGATAATCGTGAGCGCCAGCAGCCACCAGAAAACGCCCATGTAATTGGGTTCCGCGTGTGTCGTTGCCATCCTCAGTCTCCCCTTGTCCGATTGTCCGATTATATCAGATAGACGAAAGTGAAAATCAAAATCCAAACCAGGTCCACGAAGTGCCAATACAAGCCGGCGATCTCGACGTGCTTGGCGCCGTAGCGCCCGCGCGAGCAGGCGGCTAAAACGCACGAGTTGTAGATCACTCCTCCGGTCACGTGCATCCCGTGAAAGCCGGTGAGCACGAAGAACGTGGTGGCGAACAGATGCGTGCTGAAAGAGAAGCCGGCCTCCGGCAAGGTGTGCCCGATCAGATGGGTCCACTCGTAGGCTTGCAGTCCCAGGAACCCGGCCCCTCCCAGAATCGTGAGCCAGAGAAATTTCTTGAAGCCCGGCATATCGCCTCTTTTGATCGCCGACAGCGCCTGAACCATCGTGACGCTGCTCACGATCAACAGGAAAGTCATGAAAGCCGTCAGGTTGATCCCCAAGACTGCCGAGGGCACCGGCCAGTTCGCGCTGGCGTGGCGCAGAAGTCCGTAGCCGACAATCAGCCCGCCGAACGACATGGCGTCGCCGGCGAGGAATAACCACATGCCGAGCTTGCCCCAACTCTCGGGTGTTAAAGGGGTCTCTGCGGGTTCCGCAGAGACATGCATCACAGCAGCTTCACTCATCTTCCACTCTCCTTATGGATCCAAGTCAGGGGCGCGATCGTCGTTCTCGCGCTCGGCTCGCTCGCCCGCTTTGTGCTCCGCCGGTAGTTATAAAACAGAAACGCGCCGATCGAGCCGAGCACAGTGTAGGGCATCGCCATCAGAAACAGCACGCTCCAGTTGAAGGCATCCGTCAGCGGGTCGTCTGCCGAGCCGCTCAGGCACACGGCGCAGGCATGCGCCGCGCTATGGAACAAAACCGGCGCAGCGGCGGCGAGCAACGCAGATAGAAAAAAGCTCAATTTCATAACGCGAAATAATTGAAAATTATCTTATCGCCCTGGAGCTGTCAACAGAACTCCATCAAGATAAATAGACCAGGCCGTACAGCACCGGCCACAGCCCGACCACAAAGGTCCAATACATCGCGCAGAGCTGAACGCCGGCGTAGCTGCGCTCTGAGAAGCGCCCCCGGCGCGCCTGCAACAGGACGGCGATGAGCCAAACCGCCGCGCCAAAGACGTGAACGGCGTGACAGCCGATCAACGTGTAAAACGTCGCGCCATAGACGCCGCTCGACAGCGTGAGCCCAAAGCCGATCAGACGGAGCCACTCGTAGCCCTGGATGCCGAGAAAAACCGTTCCGAGCAACGCCGTGATCGACAGCCATTGCACGAGCCGAGTCGGCTTTCCCCGCCGCGCGGCCATGAGCGCCAGGCGCATCGTCAACCCGCTGAGCAGAAGGATGACAGTGTTTATGGCTGTGACGCCCACCGGCAGGCGCGGCTGAAACGGCGGCGGCCAAGCGGGGCTTGCGAGGCGAAAGACGATGAATGCCCCGATCAGGCCGGCGAAGAACATTACCTCTGCGGCCAGGAACATCAGCAGAGCCAGCCGCGCATTGCTGACAGCCGGCTGCGTCGAGGTGACGCCGGTCGGCGGCTCTTCTCCTCCGCCCAAAGCCGGGGTTCGAAGCTCCTCGGCAACCTCCGGCTCAATCAGTCTGCGCGCGACCGCTTCTCGTACCATTTCCCAATCCCTCATCCCCTAGCCGTCATCATCTGCCGAATGAGTGCCCATCAAGGCGACGGCGGCATCCGGTTAAGCGCCATCACCGCCAGCAACACCGGCAAATAAATCAGCGAGGCGAACAGGAGCTGGCGCGCCGCTTTAAGATTTTGCGCGACGGCAAGCCGCACGCTGTAAGCCAACATTACCCCTCCGAGCAGGAGCGCCGCCAAAAAGTAGATCCCTCCCGCCAGGCCCATCAACGTCGGCAGCAGGCTTACGGCGAGCAAGGCGAGACAATAGCCGACGCTCTGGCGGCCGGTGCTTGCGCCGTCGGGCTCGATCACGGGAAGAAATCGAATCCCGGCCCGCGCGAAATCGTCCCGATAGAGACAGGCGATCGCCAGCGTATGCGGAATCTGCCAGAGAAAAAGGATCGCAAACAGAATCCACGCGCCGAGGCCGAACTCGCCGCGGGCCGCGGTCCAGCCGATGACCGGCGGCAGCGCGCCGGGAATCGCGCCGACGATGCCGCAGAGCGAGCTTCGCTGCTTGAGCGGCGTATAGGCGAGCAGATAGCTGGCCGCGATCGTCGCCGTCACCAGCGCGCTTATGGCGTTGACCGCCACGGCCAAAATCGACAGTCCGGCCAAAGTCACAAGCACTCCGAACACCAACGCCTCCGTGGGCTGAATCCGCCCGTCCGGCAAAGGACGGCGGCGGGTGCGCTCCATGAGCGAGTCGGAGCCGCGCTCCATAAATTGGTTGAGGGCGAGCGTGCCGCCCGAGGCGAGCGCGGTCCCGGCGATCGTCGCGATCAATCGCGCAACCGCCGGCGTCGAATCCGCGCCGAGATAGTAACCGACGCACGTCGTCACCAAAACCATCAACGAGACGCGCGGCTTGGTCAGCTCGAGAAAATCCGCCAACCTCCGGTAGCCGCTGCTGAGCGAGACAGCCTGAGTTCCCGCGGTAAGACTCATACCGACGCCCTCCCCGGTCCGCTCCCCAGCGCGATCGGTGTCGCGATCTCCTGGCCCGCCGGGCCGCGCTCAACAAGCAGACCGAAAGACCTGAGGGTCACAACAAGACTCGTCGCCAGCATGAGCGCGCCCACCACGACGTGGCCGGTCCTGAGTAGAACCGTCAGCGTCGCGGGAAGGGTCATCACGAATTTTCCCAGATAGGCCCCCAGGCCAAGCCCAAGTTGACTCAGCAGGAGCCCGTTGAGCAAAAGCGCCGGCCGGAACAAGGCCGGCTGGTCGAGATGGCGCCGGAAGACGCGCAGCCCGACGAGGATCACGTGGAGCGAAGCGAGAAAGGCAAAAACCAGGTGCATGTCGAGCATGGCGCCGGTGTGGCGCAGCATGGCGCCGAAGAAAACCTGCGCGTAGATCAGCCCGACCGTCGCGACTCCCATCCGCTGCAAGCGTCCGGCGTCCGCGGCCTCAAGTTTCATCGGCCGTTCTCTCCAACCGCGGGAGGTAAAGAGAGCGAGGCTCACGGTCAGGGCGAAGAAGGCCTGGGCCAGACAGGCGTGAACCACCGCCAGCGTCTGCTCGACCAAAACGACTCTCAAGCCGCCTATGACGCCTTGGATGATAACCAAAGCGAGCGCCGCCGCTCCCAGCCAGCCGAGCCACCTCTGCGGCTCGCGGAACCAAAGCGCAACGGCCAACAGAGTCGTCAGGAAGCCGACTCCCGAGGCGACCAGCCGGTGGCTGTGCTCGAAAAAAATATTTCCCACCATCTTGGACCACGGATAGAGAAATGGATTGTAACCGAAAGTCGTCGGCCAGTCCGGCACGGCCAGGCCCGCCCCCTTGCTCGTGACCAGGCCGCCGATAAAGAGCAGGGGAATGGTGCAGATCGCCGTGAGCAGGGCGAGTCTATGCGGCCACACCGGAAAGGATGAGGGATGAGGGATGAGGGATGAACCCCGCGTTGCGCCTTCCACCGTCAGCTTTCCGCCTTCCCTTTAGTGCAAGCGGGCGGCCGTCGATGTGGTTGCGAGCTGTCGATCCTGCGGCAGCCAGTCCTCCTTGACCTCAGGAGAGCTGTACTCGTAGGCCCCACGGTAAACCACCGGCACGGCGTCGAAGTTGCCGTGCGGCGGCGGCGAAGCAGCCGTCCACTCCAGCGTGTTGGCCTGCCAGGGATTTTTCTCCGCCCGCTTTTTGGCGAAGAGGCTGCCGATGAAGTTTACCAGGAATGGAATCTGCGACAGGCCGAGCAGGAAGGCGCTCACCGTGATGAAGACATTGATCCCCTGGAGGGGCTGGAGAAACTCGTACTGCATGGGATTGTAGATGCGCCGCATGTGCCCGCCCACGCCGAGAAAATGCATCGGGAAGAAGGCACAGTTGAAAAAGATGTAGGTGAGGACGAAATGGATCTTGCCCAGCGGCTCGTTCATCATCCGGCCGAACATCTTGGGAAACCAGTAATAGACGGCGGCAAACAGAGCGAAGATGATTCCCGCCACGACATAGTGGAAATGGGCCACGATGTAATAGGTGTCGTGGATAAAAATATCCACCGGCGTGGAGGCCATGAAGATGCCGCTCAGCCCGCCGATTAGAAAGTTGGACACAAAACCCAGGGCAAAGAGCATGGGCGAGGTGAAGCGAATGGAGCCGCCCCACAGGGTTCCCAACCAGTTAAAGGTCTTGATCGCCGAGGGAATCGCGATCACCATCGTGGACATCATGAAGGCGGTGCCGAGCAGCGGGTTCATGCCGCTTATGAACATGTGATGGCCCCAGACGGTAAATGAGAGAAAAGCGATAGAGATCATGGAAAAGGCCATCGCGTGGTAGCCGAAGATCGGCTTGCGCGAAAACGTCGATAGGATGTCGGAAGTCACGCCCATCGCCGGCAAGACCAGGACGTAAACTTCCGGATGGCCGAAGAACCAGAAGAGGTGCTGCCAGAGTAGAGGCTCCCCGCCTCCTTGAGAAAGAAAGAAGCTGGTGCCGAACATGCGGTCGAAGAGCAGCATGGCCAGCGCCGTGGTCAGCACCGGCAGCGCGAGCAGCAGCAGGATCGCCGTGATGAACAGCGACCAGATGGTGAGCGGCATGCGGAAATAGGTCATGCCGGGCGCGCGCATATTGACGATCGTGGTGATGTAATTGATCGAGCCCATCAACGATGAGATGCCGAGGATGATCAGGCTGATGATCCACAGGTGCTGCCCCCACTCGACGCCGGTAAAGGCCGCCTGGGCGGAGAGCGGCGCATAGGCCGTCCAACCGGATGCGGCGGGGCCGCCGGGGACGAAGAAGCTTGACAGCATCACCACACCGGAGACCGCCCCGACCCAGAAGGAGAGCAGGTTCAGCTTGGGAAACGCCATGTCGCGCGTGCCGATCATCAACGGGATGAGAAAATTGCCGAAACAGCCCACCATGATCGGCATGACGACGAAGAAGATCATGATGGTCGCGTGCATGGTAAAGAAGGCGTTGTAAGTTTGCGGCGGGAGAATGCCCCCGTACATGTAAGGCTCCGGCACCCAGCTCATCAAAGGAATCTCAGTTTCGGGCCAGGCAAGCTGCCAGCGCATCATCATCGCCAGAAGTCCGCCGATGATGAGCATGAACAGGCCGAGAAACAGGAATTGCCGGCCGATCATTTTATGATCCGTGGAAAAAACGTAGGTGCGCCAAAAGCCCAATTCGACGTGGTGAGCATGGGCGTCGTGCGCGGTTGCTGCTTCACTCATCTTTCACCTCTGTTCGTGGTTCGTGCTCGTTTGTCGTGCTCGTGTTTGGCAAGGGTAGCTCGCGCTCCGTCTTCACGAACACGAGCCACGATCACGAGCACGGGATTTACTTCCGGGGCCAGCTCTCTTCCACCCACTTGGCGTACTCCTCGGGCGTGTGCACGTGGAGCCAGCCGCGCATTCCGGAGTGGCCGAAGCCGCACAACTCGGCGCAGGGCAGCTCGTACTTGCCGGGCTTCACCGCCTGAAACCACACGAGAATATCGCGCCCGGGAACGGAATCCTGCTTGACGCGCAGGTGGGGCAGAAAAAAGCTGTGGATCACGTCCTTTGACTTGAGGATCACATGGACGACCTTGTTCACCGGGACGTAGATGTCGTTCTCGGCTTGAAGATCGTCTTCCGTGCCGAACTTTCCATCGGGGCCGGGATAAAGGATCTCCCAGTTGAATTGCTTGGCGGTCACCTGGAGCTGAACGTCGGGCGGGGGCGGGTGCGACTTGATTTTTCCCCAGCTCGAGACGCTCGCAAAGGACAAACCGACAAAGACGATCGCCGGGATCACCGTCCAGGTGATTTCGAGCGCCGTGCTGCCGTGCGTGTAGGTGGCGCGGCGGCCTTCGCGCTGGCGGTACAGGATGAGGAAAAGAATCATCAGCACCGTCACCAGGATGAAGGCCGCTCCCGTGATGTAGTAGATGACGTAGAAAAGATAGTCGATCTCTCCCCCGAAGGTGGAGACGTTTTCCGGCAACCAACTCATCATAGGAACAAAATTTCCTTTGCTGGTTTTCTGTTTTTGTTCTTGCTAACACAGCCCTATGCCCTTTGCAAGGGCGAAGGCGTCTTGTCGCCGTCGCAGACCTCCTCAAAGACCCCGGCTTGAGCCTTCCTGAATATCGTGATAATCATATATAACTATGGCTGAGTCCCATCCAGGCCAGCTCCAGGTTTTTAAGGCCGAATTCTTCAAAGCGCTGGCCCACCCGCTGCGCATCCGCATCCTCGAACTCCTGCTCGAGGACGAACAGAGCGTCCAGGAGCTCCAGCGCTCGCTCGGCGCAGAGCAGCCGATCGTCTCGCAGCAACTGGCGATTCTCCGCGCCAAAAACATCGTCGAACCCCGCAAGCACGGCACGACGGTGCGTTATGCGGTCCGCGATCGAGCCCTCGGAGAATTGCTAAGCGTGGCGCGAAAGATTTTCAACAACCACCTCGCGGGCACCCAAACCATGCTGCGCGAGCTGGCGCGAGAGAGCCGCAGGCGATAAATGCGCTTGTTTTCCAAAATCCTGAGCGTCGGCATCGTCACCGAACCTCTCGATAACGGCGGAGAAGAGGTAGAGCTCGCCCGGCAGGTGGCCGCGAAAACTCAGAAACTTCTGGGCCGCGCCGTCGGCATCCGGGAGGTCGACGCCGGCTCCTGTAACGGGTGTGAGATCGAGATCACGGGCCTGACAAGCCCGATCTACGATCTGGAACGCTTCGGCCTGTGCTTCGTCGCCTCCCCGCGTCACGCGGACATGCTGCTGGTTACGGGGCCGGTCACGCGCAACATGGAAGTTCCGCTGCGCAAGACCTACGAAGCCACGCCGGATCCGAAGCTCGTCGTCGCCGTGGGCGACTGCGCGAAAACCTGCGGCGTGTTTCAAGGGAGCTATGCGGTCGTAGGCAGCGTAGACGCAGTTATTCCCGTGGATGTCTTCGTCCACGGCTGCCCGCCGGAACCAAGCGACATCCTGCGCGGCATCCTGGCGGCGCTCGATCGGTTGCCGCCAAAGTGAATCCGGACATGACGCTCATGGGAACTTTAGTGACCGGCGCCATCGTGTGTTATCTCGCGGGCGCGCTTGCCGCGCTCTTGGGCAACGACCGATGGGGACGGATTCTCGGCGCTTGGGGCGCGGCTTCGGGCGCTGCGATCTCTCTCTCACTGGGAATGGTCGCACTCGCGAGCGGCTCGGTTTTTTCCGCCGTCTTCGATTTTCCTTCACTAACCGGATTCGCGCTCCGCATCGATGGGCTGAGCGCGCCGTTTCTCATTTTGACCGGGCTGGTCGGCGCGGCTTCGTCGGTTTACGGCGCCGGGTACTCCGCGGCATACACAGGCGTTTATTCGCTGCGCAAGCTCGGCGCATTGTTCAATCTCTTGTTGCTCACGCTCACGCTCCAGGTCATGGCGGACAACGCGCTGACGTTTCTCCTGCTGTGGGAAGCCATGTCGCTCGTGGCTTATCTATTGGTGCTGACGGAGCATCGCGAGCCCGCGACCGTCCGGGCGGCGAACTGGTATCTCGCCATTACGCACGTCGGCTTTGCCGCGTTGCTGGCCATGTTTTTTTTGCTTTCAGCCGGCGATCTGAGCACGGCGTTCGATACGTTGCGCGCCAACGCGCCCGTCCCGACGCAGCGCAACGCGATTTTTATTCTCGCGCTGCTCGGATTCAGCGCCAAAGCCGGCTTGATTCCGCTTCACGTTTGGCTGCCGATGGCGCACCCCGTGGCGCCGAGCCACGTCTCCGCGCTCCTGTCGGGCGTTGTCATCAAGATGGGGGTTTACGGCTTTTGCCGGATCGTGCTCGATCTCATGAGCGGCGGGCCGGCCTGGTGGGGCGGTCTCGCGCTCGCGTTGGGAGTCGCCTCGGCCCTCTTCGGCGTCCTCTATGCATTGATGGAGCACGATCTCAAACGCCTGCTCGCGTATCACTCGGTGGAGAACATCGGCATCATCTTCATCGGCATCGGCGCCGGATTAATGTTCCAGAGTTACGGATTGATGAGCTTGGCTGCCCTCGGTTTCGTTGCGGCTTTGTATCACACGATCAATCACGCGTGCTTCAAAGGGCTGCTCTTTCTCGGCGCGGGCTCGGTGCTCCACGCGACGCACACCCGAAACATGGAAGAGATGGGCGGCCTTATCAAGAAGATGCCGCGGACCGCGCTCATGTTTCTGATCGGCGCCGCGTCGATCTCGGCGCTACCGCCGCTGAACGGATTCGCCTCCGAATGGCTCATCTTCCAGACCCTGCTGGGCGGTTCCCATATCCCGGAACCTGCGGTCGCTCTAATGATACCGATCGCGGTCGCCCTGCTCGCCCTCTCGGGCGGTCTCGCCATGGCGTGTTTCGTAAAGGCATTCGGCATCACATTCCTTGCGATCGCTCGCTCCCCAGCGGCGGAGAAAGCGCATGAAGCTCCTCTCTCGATGCAGGCGGGCATGGGAATCCTCGGTCTCGCCTGCATCGGGCTCGGATTGACTCCTTTCTTTGTTGTTCCCGTGTTGGGCCGCGCGCTTGCGGGACTTGATAGGCTCGCTTGGGAAACGACGGTCTTTTCGCTGACGCTCCCGCTCAATACTCCAGCGACGTTCGGCTCCATGTCTTCTCCGTTGTTAGCGGCCGGATTGCTGATCCTGTTGGGGCTCATCCCACTCGCTCTGTGGGTGATCGGCGCAAATCGTCGAACTCGCGTCGGGGACACATGGGGATGCGGCAGGATCGCGCAGACGCCGCGGATGCAGTATACGGCGACGGCGTTCGCCGAGCCGCTTCGGCGCGTCTTTGCAGAACTCTATCGACCCACGAAAGATCTCTCGATCGATTTTCATCCGGAGTCTAAATACTTTGTCCAATCCATCGAGTATCAGAGTGAAATTCATCCTTGGTTTGAAAAGCTGCTCTATCAACCGCTGATCGGAATTTTTCATAGGATCGCCGATCGTGTCCGCTGGATACAAGCCGGCTGGCTGGGTCTCTACCTGACCTACATGCTCGTCGGTCTTATCGCGTTGCTGGTTCTTGCCTGGTGGACGCCATGAGCGCATGGTTCGTCGAGATTTTTCAGGTCGTGTTCGTCGTTGCCCTTGCGCCGGGCCTGGTGGGTTTGATCCGCTGGATCAAGGCGAGGCTGCAGAGCCGGTTGGGCGCGCCGCCGGGGCAGCCGTACCGAGAGCTCGGGAAACTCTTTCACAAGGAAGCCGTTGTCTCAAAAAATGCGTCGTGGATTTTTCGCTTTGCGCCTTACGCCGTCTCCGCGAGCACTCTGGCCATCGCTTTTCTCGTCCCTGTGCTCGTGGTGCCGCGCCGTTTAGATATGGTGGGGGACCTGTTCGTGGTCGTCTACCTGCTCTTGCTGGGGACTTTTTGGTTGGCGCTGGCGGGCTTGGATCCCGGCTCGGCCTTCGGCGGCATGGGGTCGAGCCGTGAAGTGACCGTCGCCGCGCTCGCCGAGCCGACCACCGCGACGGCAATATTTTCGTTGGCGCTTGGGGCGGGCTCGACTAATCTCGGAGCGATCGTCGCCGCGGCGCTGAACGATCCCTGGACGGTATTGACGCCGGGACATCTGCTGGCTTTTGCCGCGCTTTTTATCGTCGCCATCGCCGAGACGGGCCGCCTCCCCGTCGACAACCCGTCCACGCACCTTGAACTGACCATGATTCACGAGGCGATGATCCTCGAATACTCGGGGAGATATCTCGCTCTGCTCGAATGGGCGGCCTGGTTGAAACTCTTCGTCTTTCTCTCGCTGCTCGCCAATCTCTTCTTTCCCTGGGGCATTGCAACAACGCTCACGCCGGGCGCGCTTTCCTGGGCGATCGTCACGTTGCTGGTGAAGCTTGCGCTTCTCGCTGTCGTGATCGCCGTGATGGAAACTCGCGTGGCCAAACTGCGCCTGTTCAGAGTGCCGGAGCTGCTCACCGCTTCATTCGTGCTGGCCTTGCTTGCGATCACATCGTCGTTTCTCTTGAGGTAAGACATGAGCTCGCTTTTTTCACAGTTGGCCGTGCTGGGATCGAGCCTCACGCTGATTTTCGCGCTCATGCTGTTGTGGCATCGCAGTGTCGATGCTTACACCACCGCCTTCGCCTGGCAATCGGTGGTTTTGGCGGGGATCGTGGCAGTGGTCGCCTACTTTGAGCGCGATCCGGAGCTGTACTTTGTCGCCGCGATGCTTCTGTTGTTGAAGGGCTGGCTCATTCCCCGGCTCTTGCGCCGAATGGAAGGGCCGTTCGGCGCCGAGCAGGAGCTCCAGCCCTACGTCAATACCGCGACCTCGCTGCTCATCTCCGGTTTGCTCGTATTGTTCGCCTACGCGGTGTGCCGCCCGCTGGTCGCGCTCAGCCACCTCCCGACCCGCGCGGGCATGCCCCTGGCCCTCGGCCTGATCTTCGTCAGCCTCTTTGTGATCGCCAGCCGGAAGAAAGCGCTGACGCAGGTGATTGGGTTCCTCATGTTGGAGAACGGCATCGCCCTGCTCGCGGTCCTGGGAACTTACGGAATTCCCCTCGTGGTCGAGATCGGCGTCTTTCTGGATCTGCTCCTCGGCTTCATGGTGATGCAACTGTTTGTCTATCGCATCCACGAGACCTTCGAGAGCCTCGACGTGGAGCAGCTCGGACGGCTGAAACATTGATCGGAGACGGCTGAATGATTTTCGTTCTGCTTTTGCTCACGCCGCTTTTAGCGGCCGCAACCGCCGCGCTGGTGAGGCCGTACCGCCTCTGGGTCGGTTGGGTAACCACGGTGTTGTCCTTCGCTCCTCTCGGCGCGGCGCTGTGGCTCTCGGCGCGCGTGCTGGAGGGAGAAGTTTTGACGTGGGGTCCGGGAGAATTTTTGAGAGCCGACGCGCTTTCGGCTCTTCTCGCTCTCTGCGTCAGCTTTGTCGCCGCGCTGGCGGCGTGGCTCGGCCCGGGATTGGCTGTCGAAGACGGCTACGACGCCGCAGAGCGCAGGAGCTATCGCGTGTTCTCGAACTTGTTTGCGTTCACCATGCTCCTGGCAGTAACCGCGCACAACGTGGGCGTGATGTGGGTGGCGGTCGAGGCAACGACGATCACATCGGCGATGCTCGTTCCGCTCCACGTGACGAAGGCTTCGGTGGAAGCGTCGTGGAAGTACATCCTGATCGGCTCGGTCGGGATCGCCCTGGCATTCGTGGGAACGGTGCTGGCCTATTTCGACTTCGTCAACCTGGCCGGCGAACAGGCTTCCGCGCTCAACTGGACATCCCTCCTCGCATCCGCACCGTCGCTGCATCGCGAGGTTCTCAAACTTGCGTTTGTCTTTATTCTGATCGGTTACGGCACCAAGGCTGGTCTCGCGCCCATGCACACGTGGCTGCCGGACGCCCATTCCGAGTCGCCGTCGGCGCTCTCCGCGATGATGTCCGGCGTGCTGCTGGCCGTGGCCATCTACGCGATTGTCCGCTGGAAGATCGTCGTCGATGCGGCCGTGGGACCGGCGTTTACGGATCGGCTTTTGATCGCGCTGAGTCTGTTATCGCTCACCATCGCGGCATTCAGCCTGCTCGGCCAACGCAATTACAAGCGGATGCTGGCGTACTCGAGTATCGAACACACGGGCCTCACTTGCCTGGGATTGGCGCTCGGTCCGCTGGGAGTGTTCGCCGCCATGCTTCATATGGTCAATCATTCGGTGACGAAGTCGATGATGTTCCTGCTCGCCGGTCGGATCCAACAGCGCTATCGGTCGACAGAGATCGTCGAGGTGCCCGGTCTGATCCGGACCATGCCGGTCACGGCGGGTTGCTTCGCCGCGGGAATGTTCGCGATCGCGGGGCTCCCGCCGTTCGGTCTTTTTATTTCCGAATTTGCCCTGGTGCGCGCGGGTTTTACCGCCGGGCGGGCGTGGCTCATGGGCGCGGTGCTCGCGCTGCTCGTGGTGGCCTTCATCGCGCTCGTCACCCATCTGAACCGGATGCTCTACGGCACACCGCCCAAGTCGACTTCCGTGGGCGAACACACTCCCTGGGCGCTCGCGCCCATAGGATTGTGCGTCGTGATTCTCGTGATTCTCGGATTGGCGTTGCCCGCGCCGGTCAGCCGGCTGCTGAATAAAGTCGTGGAGATCGCCGCGCCATGAACGATTTGGGTTCGATCATCAACGCATTGAATCAAGCGTTGCCGGGACGCGCGACCGTGATTCGGATCGCTCGAACGAACGAGATCCATTGCCGCGTCGATCCAACGGCCGTCCGCGACCTGTTCGCAGCGCTGAGCCGGACTTGCGGCGCCGAGCTGGTGCTGATGGTCGGAAACGATCGCCGCGAGGACCGGGGCGGCTTCGAGATCCATTACCTGTTTGCCCATCGACGGGAGAACTGGTTTGTCGATGCGGCGGTGCCCGCGCCGGCGGAGGATCCCCGGATCGTTTCTTTGGGGACGCTCTGCTACCCGGCGTCCAGGTTCGAGCGGGAGATCTTCGACCTCTTCGGCGTCGTGCCGGCCGGCCACCCCGACCCGCGCCCGCTGGTGCGCCATGGTTTCTGGCCCAAGGACTATTTCCCGCTCCGAAAAGACGCGGGCCCGCGAACGTTCTCAGATGACGGACGCCCGTTTCCCTTCCAGGAAGTGGGGGGCGAAGGCATTTACGAGATTCCGGTCGGTCCGGTGCATGCCGGAGTGATCGAGCCGGGCCATTTTCGTTTCAGCGTCGTCGGCGAGACCATCATCGACATGAAGGCGCGCTTTTATTTCACCCACAAGGGAACCGAAAAACTGTTCGAGGGACGGAGGCCGCAAGAAGGCGTGGAGTTGGCTGAGCGCATTTCGGGGGACACTACGGTGGGGCATACTCTGGCATTTTGCCAGGCGATCGAGTCGTTGAGCGGAGTCGCCGTGCCGCCGCGCGCGCGATACCTCCGTGTGGTTCTCCTGGAGCTGGAGCGGCTCTACAATCACGTTGCCGACTTCGGGATGATCGCCAACGATACCGGTTTTGCGTTCGCGCATTCCCACTGCTTCCGGATCCGGGAGCGGCTGCTGCGGCTCAACAAGCGGGCCTCGGGAAGCCGCCTGCTGCGCGGCAGCTTGATTCCCGGCGGCGTGGTCCAGGATCTGCCGCGCGATTTCGACCTGGCCGGCGAGGTCGAATCGGCGCTCGCGGACTTTCAAGAGATCGTCGAGATTACGCTGGCGAACAGGATGGTGACGGACCGTCTGGAAGGCACGGGTCAACTGACGGCGCGCACGGCCCGCGATCACGGCGTCGTCGGTTTTGTCGGCCGGGCGTCCGGCATCGATACCGACGCCCGGCGCGATCACCCTTTTGCCGCCTACGGCGAACTGAAGTTCAAGGTCCCGGTGCTCGAATCCGGCGACGTCAAAGCCAGGACTCTGGTGCGCGTGGCGGAGGCGCGCGAGTCGGCGCGACTCATCCGGCAAGCGCTCGAGCGGCTGCCTGCGGGGCCGCTCTCGGTCCCGCTCAACGCATGCCCGCCGTTCGAACCGGCCTTTTCCGTCGTCGAGGGGTGGCGCGGTGCCATCGTTCATTGGCTCATGGCGGACGCGGCGGGAAAACTATATCGGGTGAAAATCATGGACCCTTCGTTTGTAAACTGGCACTCCCTTTCCTACGCGCTGCTCAAAAACATCGTTCCGGATTTTCCGCTCTGCAACAAATCCTACAATCAATCGTACTCGGGGAACGATCTCTAAGATCGTAATCAGCGAGAGCCTCCGGCGAAGAGCGACGAGAACCGGCGCCGCATTGCGGCGTGAGCAAGCCAAGAGTTCGCGTAGGTATGGGACTGAATGGCGAAATCTTACGGGCGGAATTAAGCGGAAACCCAACGTGCATCGATTCAGCGGGCAGCCATTTTTTCGATCGCCAGGAGAAGCTTCTCGTGCTTCCTGCTATCCATAATCATCCCCTCCAACACAGCGTCAAACAGCTCCGCGCCTTCCCAACAGGCTTGACTCTTCAAATAAAGACAATCGGCGGCAATTCGCTGCTCGTATTGTCGAAGTCTTGGGGTCCAAAAGGCAACCTCGTTTCGCGCTATTCTCAATTCATCTACTCCATTTCCCTCCTGTTTTTTCAGGAGTTGCATCATGGCGCATAGTAGAGCATGGTGCTGCTCCGCTTCGACGACGATGCAGCTGAGGAGCAAGCGAACGGGACCGGTATCATCCACCTTGTCCAGGAAAGCCTTGTATCTCTCCACCACTCTGACCTCCGCAGCAAGGTGCGCCTCAAGAGCCTTGGCAAAAAGCTCGTGTTCCTTTTTCGCATTCATTTCCGTCCTCCATCGCTTGATCCTTTGGGCGCTTCGAGAAGGAAGCGAAATGGGATCGAGATGCTACGAAGCGGGCGCTCGGTCGGAACCGGAGGATCGAGCAAAAACGGCGATGGTCGAGGCCGATCAAGGTAGGTAAAACTCCTGGGCCGTAACTGTGTGAGCTTTCTTGTCAGCGCCGCTCCTAGTGCATTGCAATCGTCTCCGCCGAAGCCACGCCAATCTGCGTGTGCCCCACTATCCTCGCCAGGCGGCCTACCGTGTAATCGACGTCTTCCTCGGTGTTGTAACGACTCAGGCCAAACCGGACCGAGGAGAGGGCATCCTGTTCTGTTAATCCCATAGCCAGGAGAACGTGAGACGGAGTTTTGACCTCAGTGGAGGCGGCGCCGGAAGAAGCATAGATACCTTCATCCGCCATGGACTTTAGGAGCTTGCAGGCCATAAGCCGTCTGAAGGTGACATTCGTCGTGTTGGGAATCCGAGCCTCCCTGCTTCCGTTAACTATTGCATGAGGAATTTGTTGAAGGAGCCCTTTTTCCAGCTTGTCCCTAAGCCCTCTCACGCGCGTATTTTCATCAGCAAAGTAGATGGAGGCAAGCTCTGCGGCTTTCCCCATGCCGATAATGGAAGCTACATTTTCAGTTCCGCCACGGCGGTTCCGTTCCTGGGGACCTCCAAGAATGAGCGGATGGAGTCTCACTCCTCTCCTGACAAACAGGGCGCCGACTCCCTTAGGGGCGTGAAATTTGTGGCCCGATAGCGAAAGCAGATCGATCTCCGCGAGCCTTCTTAAGTTAATGGGCACTCGCCCCACTGCTTGCACTGCATCGACATGCAACAGCACTCCCTGCCCCTTGACAATCTCTCCGATTTCCTCAATGGGAAAGACCACCCCGGTTTCGTTATTTGCCCACATAACAGAGACAAGAGCCGTTTCTTCGCGAAGAGATTTCCTCAGTTCATCCAAGTCCAGCCTTCCTTGTCCGTCGACGGATAGATAGGTGATCCGGTAACCTTGCGTCGCTAAATAGCGGCAGACGTTGAGCACGGAAGCGTGTTCCACTTTCGTCGTTACGATGTGTCTTCGCGACGGTAGAGCCGCCAGGGCCCCTTGAATAGCCGTATTGATGCTTTCGGTTCCGCCGCTGGTAAAGACAATCTCGTCAGGGTGGGTGGTGCCTAGAAGGACCGCTACCAGATCTCGAGCCTCTTCAAGTTTCTGCCGCACCTTAGCACCTAAAAGATGCGGGCTCGAAGGGTGGGCAAAGTGACAGGTGAGATATTGCCTCATGGCCAAAAACACCTTCTCGTCCACTTTTGTCGTGGCGTTGTTGTCGAGATAGATGCCGTTCATGAAAAACCTAAACCTCCTTTAGCCTTCAAGTATTCCATTGTGAGCGCGGCCATCTCTGCTCCCGCAAAGTTTGCTCCGGTCACAATGGCTCCTTCGAAGATAGCGCCCGTTAGATTTGCCTCCTTGAAACTGGCGCTGGTCAGGTAGGCCTGGGCGAAGTTTGCGTTCGCCAAATTGCTGCGATTCATAGTCCCATAGTTTAGCCGGCATCCCTGAAAGTTGGCCGCTCGCAAGTCGAGACCGGACAAATCCATGCAGGATAGATAGAGGTTTCTGAGATCGGCGCCGGCTAAACTTTTATGAGCATAAATCTTGTCAAGGAGTTGTTTGATATTACGCGTCCCATTCCCCATTTTGTTAATCCTCGCAGTTTTAGTTGGTGGGAGCTGTTTTTATCGCGAAGTGGGCGCGCCGGTTCTTTGCCCGGCAGGTTTCATTCTGCTCCTTGCAGAGAGGCAGCTCCTCGCCGTAACTGATAATAGAGAGACGGTCAGACCCAATGCCTGAGGCAACGAGAAACTGCTTCGCCGCGTCCGCCCTCCGGACTCCCAAAGCGAGGTTATAGTCGCTAGTGCCCCGTTCGTCGCAGTGTCCTTCGATCTCGATTTTGACCTGTGGATTCGCCTTTAGCCAACCGGCGTGCTGTTTAAGGCTCGCCCGCGCATCGGGCCGGATGGAATAGCGATCAAAGTCAAAATTCACATCCGCCAAGGGGCCCGTCTCCCCACCTTTCCCCAAAGTCCCCTTTTGGAACGCCTCAAGGCTTGACCCCGTTTTCTGGGATGACGCCGCTGTTTTTGCCGCGGTCCCCTTCGTAGGCTTGGACGCTGCGGAAGTCGAGCAACCTGCCGCGGACAATCCCATAACGAGCGCGAAAACTATCCCCCGAAAACCCATTCTCAAGTCGCAAAGGTTTTTCTCCATCTTCCTCCTCCTTTCGCTTTCCAATTGTGCATCTTCCAGGTATCCCGCAAGTCTGAACGTTAATCTCGTGGACATCGCTGATGTGCCCCCTATCTTCCCTGCCGAGTATCAGGGAAGGGAAGTCACTGAATCAAAACCAACAAACTACTACTTCTTTGGAGCTCCTGCTTCCTTCTCTATCGTCTTGGTCTCCGCAGTCGCCGCTGGAGCCGCAGAACCTGGCTCATTCGCTCCTGGGGCGGTAGCCACAGCTCCAGCATCCGTCGGAGCGCTTGCGGCCGGCGCAGGGCCCGCCGCTGGAGCGGGTTCTTCCTTCTTCTTGCACCCGGCAAAAGCAATAGCCACAGCTAAAGTGCCGGCCGCTAAGCAAGTGACCAATCTTTTGTTCATTGGATCTTTCCTCCTTCAGGTCTCTTTTAAAACGCCAGCTTAGCAGTACAACCTTGATATGTGGCTCTTGACTCCCAATTTTATATCCTCCTTGCTTTTTCAGATTCAGTGGTATGAGTTATCGATGGCCCCAGTCCATCCAAGACTTTTCTGATGGCTTCCGGCTTTATTGGGAGAAAGAGAAAGGCCGTGGCCCCTGCTTCGAGGGCCTTTACAATCGGCTCATATCCGGGTACAGACGTTGCGACTATAACCGGGCGGCCGTCCGCCAAGGCCCGGCATTCCTGTAATTGGGCTACATCTCTCGTACTTGGATGGTGAAGATGGACGATAATGCAATGGGGGGGATACGGATAGACCAAGCCCCATGCCTTTTGCGGCGACTCGCAGGTAACCACTTCGTACCCTTCCTGTTGAAGAACGGTAAAAAGCTGGGTATCTGGGTGCTCACCGATCAACAAAATTTTTTTTCCCATCTCTATCGTTTCTCTTCTCATCACACCGGCTTCGTCTTTTGGTCTTCTCTTCTTCATCAAGACCACTTTTCATTGAGCGATGACTCCAGCTCGTCAAAGACTTCTCTTAGCGCATTGCGTTCTAATGGATGGAGGAAGGCTGCGGCCACCTTCTCCAGTGCTTTCACGACCACCCCGCCCGCAAAGATGGGCCTAGCAACGATAATAGGGGGCCCCCCGGCCAGGACGGCGCATCCCTGAAGTGCGGAGATATCCCCTTTACTTAGGTTGCTGAGATGGACGATGATAAAGTCAGGGCGGAACCTCCAGACCAAACCCCATGCCTTTTGGGGAGACTCACACGCTATGACTTCATATCCTTCCTGTTGGAGGGCGATGAACAGTGACATCTCCGATTGATCGTCGATGAGTAGGATTTTTTTCCGGAATGGCACCATTCTTTTGTTTGCGAGGTTGTCGGAGACTTTTTTTGAATAATCACCCGCGATTGCCGAAGCGGTTGTAGTCATCAGCGGCTTCTAAAGAGAATTTCTTGGGTCCTTTTTCCCCGATCGTAAAAATTCGCGCGGCCAATGAGGCCTCAAGGATTCTTGATCTAATCAGTTCCTAGACTCTTTATTCCTAGCCGAAGAAAATTGGTCTTCATCCTCAGATAGCTCCACGCTCCGTAAGGTTTCTCTAATGGTTTGTGGTTTCGCAGGAAGAACGAGAAAAGACGCTGCCTTTTCTTTTACCGCTTTAACAAGAACTTCCTGCGCAAGAAGCGAAACGGTAGCGACGACAGGCACCTTTCCGGCCAGGGCCACGCACTCGTCCAAAATGGCTACTTCTTTTGGGTAGCGCAGCTGAACGATGATGAGGTGCGGCTTGTATAAAGGATACACGCCCCGGGCTCTGTAAGGCGATTCAAGAGCGGCAACCTCGTAACCTTCTTGTCCCAGCCAGGCGAAAAGCTCAATGTCTGGCTTCTCGCCAATCAACAAAACTCTTTTCTTCTCCTCTGCCATTTTTCTCGTCTCTGCTCTCTCCTTTACCTTCAGTGATCCACCGTGATTTTTCAGACATCCGGGTGAGCGAAGAACGATCCGTGGGCCACAGGAACATCCTTCATTTTCGCGGCAGGACCAAGATGATTGCAGCCATAGTCGGGGCGTGGGTGGAGCAGGTCAGGTGATAAGAGCCAATCTTTTTCGCGGTGAACGACAGCTCATACTCCCGCCCGCGGTTCAACTTAGTCTTCGCCACCACGTCACGTCCGTCAGGATCCGTAATCCCCACCTCATGCTCATCCGCGTTAACGACGAAGACCCTAAGCTTTACTGAATCTCCCTGGCGCACGGTTACGAACCCCGGAGCGAACCTGTAGCTTGACACCTCCCATTTTTTCGGGTCACTCTTGTCGGCCTGGCCCGGAGGCTTGAACTCGTACCCCTTTGAGAGATCCTTCGGATTGACCGGAGGTGGCGCAAGCTTATCGGTCGTCGTCGCACCCTTAAGCTCGATTGCGGTCATGAAGATTGTGTGTGTGGTTGGTGTACCTGTCTGAGTGACGCCGTCACTCGCAGAGAGCAAGAGCCCTAACAACGCCAGCAATGAAAGCTTTTTCGCGGGATTCATCGTTCTGATACTTTCACCGCTCGCGCTCCGTCTTACCTAAACCACCAAATTACTGGACTAGACCTCTAAGCATCCTTCCCAAATTTTTGCCGCCATATTTAGATACCTCCTGTTTGTTAGTCAACAAATAACAGTAACAGCCCCCCACGCAACTTTTATGTTCCTTTCGTGAGCTTATGTCAGGACTAGAAGATACCTTGTGCCAACGCAAAAGAAGTGCCATCCATGAGAAGAAAGCTAAGTGGCGGAATTTAGGAGGAAATTTTGGTAGGGTCTGGATTTAACTTAGAGAAAGACCGCAATTAGACTGCAAATTTTGCATTTTTACTAGGTACTAACCTAGAAAGATGCAAAAAATGCACAGATGAGCGAGGTTGCTTAGGCTAGGAGTGCAATTATTGCAGTGGGAGAATCTAAATCTCCTGTTTGGCCACGACCTTAGAACTTGGCAGGTTAAGTTTCTTGATCTTGAGATAGAGGGTCCGAAGTCCTATCTTGAGCGCCCTCGCAGCTTCTTTTTTGGTGGGAAAATACTCCAAATAATGACGGATAATTTCCTTCTCAGCTTCCTCCATCGTGATTCCGACAGGGAGTCTCATTTCTTTGCTGCTCTGGCCTCCACGAATGTTTTCTGGGAGATTATCCATGTCCAAGGTATCTCCATCGGCCATCAGAGCCATGCTTTCCACGACGTTCTTAAGCTCTCTAACATTGCCCGGCCAGGGATAATTTTGCAGGCGCGCAAGGACGTCCGGAGTGATCTTGCGAATCGATTTTCCGCTGGTTCTCCCCAACTCGCCGACAAAAAATTTGATCAGGAAAGGGATGTCTTCCTTGCGCTCGCGCAGCGGCGGAACTGTAAGGGTCACAACCTTGATCCGGTAGTAAAGGTCTTCCCGGAATCTCCGGGCCTTAACCTCGTTTTCCAGGTTTACATTGGTCGCGGAGAGGAGCCGAAGATTAGTTCTAATTTTCTTCGTTCCTCCGAGCCTACGGAACTCCTTTCGCTCCAACGCTCGCAACAGCTTGGCTTGGGATCTGAGTCCCATGTCATTGATCTCGTCGAGAAAAAGCGTCCCCTCGTTCGCCGTCTCAAAGACCCCGCTCTTCCGTTCATTAGCCCCGGTGAAAGCCCCTCTCTCGTGTCCGAACAGTTCGTTCTCCAACAGATCATCGGAGAGGGTGGCGCAGTTGACCGGGACAAACGGCCTGTCTCTCCTCGGACTTAACCGATGAATTTCGCGGGCGATGACTTCTTTCCCTGAGCCGCTTTCGCCGCAGAGCAGGATGTTGCTGTCGTAGGGCGCTACTCTTTCCAAGAGGACAAAAAGCTCCCTCATCGCGGGAGAAACGCCCAGAACCACGTTCTGAGGCTGAGGCCCCCAGGTCGAAGGCTCCGAGACCTGCGTTCTGTGTTGCCGATCCCACTTTTTCAGCGCCGAGTCCAAAGCTGCCGTGATATCTTTTACTGTTAGGGGTTTCGTCAAGAAATCGGCCGCGCCCATCTTCATGGCCTGGATGGCCAAGCTCATCGTCCCGAAGGCCGTAACAAAAATGACGGGGCGATCGAGGCCGTTTTTCTTAACATAAGCGAGGAGGTTGAGTCCCTCGCCGTCCGGGAGCTTGAGTTCGGTAACGACAGCCGCCACTTCGCGATCGTTCAGTAGGGGGAGAGCGGATCTCTGACTACTTGCTTCGACCACTTCAAAACCGGTTTTTTTCAGCGCGCCGGCCAGGCTTTCCCGGCTTTCTTGATGATCTTCGACTACCAGGATCTTTCCTCGCAGCAGCACCTGCCACCTACACTCGCGTTGAAGTAGGTAAAGAGATGAAGAAGGTGGTCCCTTTACCCGGTTCGGATTTGAAGGAAAATTCGCCTCGATGCATTTTCACAATCTCCAGGGCCAGCGGCAGACCTAGCCCGGCGCATGCCTCCTTTGTCGAAAAAAACGGCTTAAAAATGTGATCGCGATGGTCGAGAGAGATCCCCTCGCCGGTATCCGTGACGCTCATCGTAAGATGATCGCTTTCCAACTCTGTAGCGAGAGTAATGCAACCCTTGGGCGGGCTGGCGTCGATGGCATTCAACAGAACGTTTAAGATTGCCTGCTTAATCTGTACCGGGTCCGCTTGTATGGCAGGCAACCTTTCTTCAAGATCCAGCTTGACCGTGACGTCCTTCTTGGATGACGCGGCCCTTGAAAAGGTTTCCACCTCCGCAAGTAACGCATTGGCGTCGACCGTTGTGATCTGCGGCTTCGGGAGATCGGTGAGACGAAGAACCTCGCAGAGCAGGGAATCCAGTTCGGCAATGGCATTTCGGATTCTCTTGAGTCGATCAGGAATACCCTTGTTGTCCTCAATTTTGAGTTCGGCGATCTCGTCATCCAAGTTGTCCAGATTTAGCTGGAGAGCGTTTAGCGGGTTGCGAACCCTTTGAACAATTCCCCTCGTCATCGCTCTGAGAGGAAGAATGCCTCTCTGGGATTGCATGAAAATAAGCATACCACTGCCGGAACCAAATGGGAATTTACGCCAAGATTGCAAATCTCCCTCTGAGGTGGTAAGCGAAGGTCTGCCTTATTGAACCAAGTGGCTCCATTCACTTTTTTTCAGACGCTTGCGCTCTGGCTCCACATCGTCTCCGTAGCCGTCTGGCTGGGCGGGATCGTTTTTTTCCTCGTGGTCTTCGGTCCCGCCGCGCACCGCCTGCGTCCGGCCGAAGGCGTCCGGACGTTGAATCGCGGGCGCGGGGCGTTCCAGACGTTGTCCTGGATCGCGATCAACCTCCTGATCTTAACGGGAGTCCTGATTTTCGGGTTTCGCGCGGCGACCGGCGGATCGAGCTTGGGAATCGCCTACTACGCGACGTTGACCGTAAAGCTGCTGTTGTTCGCGGC
>MGSS01000135.1 GCA_001798595.1 Deltaproteobacteria bacterium RIFCSPLOWO2_12_FULL_60_19
CGACATGATTCCGTTCGACGAGGAGCCGCCCGAAGTCCACAAGGAGTATTTGCGGGAGCTGGCCAAGAACGGAGTCACGGAAGCAGTCTCGGTGATAAAAGAATAAAAAAGCGTCTGGAGCGATATCTATGGAAACTCTGGCATACAACGATCTGCGCGGATTTATCGAAGAGGCGAAGAAAGTCAGCGACTGGCGGGAGATCGACGGCGCCGATTGGGACGGCGAGATCGGCGCCCTGGTCGAGACGGCGGCGGAGTTGGTCCCGCAGCCGCCGATGCTGATCTTCAACCGGATCAAAGGATATCCCGCCGGCTTTCGCGTGCTGAGCCTTCCCTATGCCGCCTACAAGCGGGTCGCGGTCGCCTTCGGCCTCTCGCCGGAAAAAAGCAAGCTGGAACTCGTCCGTTTGCTGGCCAAGAAAATGAAATCGGCCAAACCGATCCCGCCGCAAGTCGTCAAAAACTCGCCGCTCATGGAAAACGTGATAGAGGGCGATAAAGTCGATCTATTCAAGTTCCCCGCCGTCCGTTTCCACGAGCAGGACGGCGGGCGCTACATCGGCACCGGCGACTGTCTGATCAACGCCGACCTCGAGGGCAAGTTCATCAACGTGGGGACCTATCGGATGCAGCTTCACGACCGCAATCTGCTGGGCCTCTGGATGAGCCCGGGGCAGCACGGGCGGCTCATCTGCATGAAGTATTGGGAGCAGGGCAAGAGCTGCCCGGTCGTGGTGAATTTCGGCCTCCATCCGGTGGTCTTTTCGATTTCGCACACGAAAATCGCCTGGGGCCGGTCGGAGCTGGACCAGGTGGGAGGCATCATCGGCAGGCCGTTGGAAATTCTTCGCGGCCCGCTGACGGGTCTGCCGATACCGGCCAGCTCCGAGATCGCCATCGAAGGCGAAGTGCCGCCGCCGAGCGTGGAGTCCCGCCCCGAGGGGCCGTTCGGCGAGTGGCCGGGCTACTATTCCGGCGGCACTTTGGGAACGGGCGAGCCGCAGCCGGTGATCAGAGTCAAAGCAATCTATCACCGCAACGATCCGATTTTAGAAGACGAAGCGCCGCTATGGCCGGGCGCGGTGAAGATCGACCTCAATCCGACCGCCGGGATTCTCTGGGACCAGCTGGAGAGCGCCGGCATCCAGGACGTGGTCGGGGTTTACAATCACACGCCCTATCTCTGCGTCGTCGCGATCAAGCAGCGCTATTCCGGCCACGCCAAGCAGGCCGGGCTGGCGGCTCTCAGTTGCTCGGCCTCCGCCAGGAACGGGCGGTACGTCGTTGTGGTGGACGAAGACATCGATCCGACGAACATGAAGGAAGTGCTCTGGGCGATGATGACGCGGGTCGATCCGGCGACCAACATCGACCTCATCGACAAGTGTTGGAGCACGCCGCTCGATCCGCGGATGCCGCCCGACAAGCGGGCGGCGAAAGATCATACCAACAGCCGGGCGGTCTTCTACGCGGTCAGGCCGTTCGAGTGGCGCGATAAGTTTCCCAAGACGAGCCGGACGAGCCGCGAGATGCGCGAGCAGATCGTGAAGAAATTTGGAGATGTAATTCCGTTTCCGAAGGGATAAGAGGTGGCGAGAGCAGCCAGCCGCTCTCCGAGCCTGCGCAATGGGTAGCTGGTTAATCCAACCGGCGGTATCGGATGCGCAGGCCCTTCGAACGGCCGGCTGCTCTCGCTGTGAGGCCGAGGCGCGCGGGCGAGATGCGTAGGAAGAGAGGTAGCGACATGCAACCGACTAAACGGGTATCTGTTCTGCTTGCTGCCTTATTCTTGCCGGCTTCTCTCCTCGCTGCGGACGCGCAGACGGATTGGGAAAAGACGCTCGCGGCGGCGAAAAAAGAGGGCACGCTGGCCGCAGGCATTCCCGCCAGCGCGGAGCTGAGGAGGACGCTCGAAGCCCGGTTCCAGGAGAAATTCGGGATTTCTTTGGAGCTGCTTCCCGCCCGCGGGCCGGAGAACGTAACCCGGATCGTCAACGAATACGCCGCCGGCGTGCGCTACTTCGACATATTGGTGGCCGGCGGCGCCACGCCCCTGACCATGGCTGCCGCCGGCGCAGCGGACGACTTCCAGTCGTACATGATCCTGCCGGAGGTGAAAGATCCGAAGCAGTGGTGGGGCGGCCATATCTGGGAAGACAACGTCAGCGCCAAACGCCACATCTACGCCTTTCAGTGCTATACCAGCGAGACGTTTTGGCACAACACGAGCCAGGTGCAGCTGTCGGAGATTCGCTCATACGACGATCTGCTAAACCCCAGATGGAAGGGCAAAATCGGCTTTCTCGATCCGCGCAATCCCGGCTCGGGGCAAAACACCTGGACCTTTCTGTGGAAGGTGAAGGGCGAGGAGTTTCTCAAAAAATTGGCCCATCAGGAGCTTCTCATCACGCAGAACCAACGGCAGCTCGCGGAAGGTCTGGCCAAGGGGAAACTTGCCTTTACGATCGGACTCAGCCATTACAGTTTCGAGGCGTTCATCAAGGCCGGCTTGCCGGTCAGCCCGATCCCGCGGATCAAAGAGGGCGGCCAGGCGAACAACGGCAGCGGCGTGATCACGGTCGTGAAGAACCCTCCTCACCCGAACGCCGCCAAAATTTTTGTCAACTGGCTGCTGAGCAAAGAGGGGCAGGAGCTTTACGGCAAGGCGATGATCCAGGGCACGCGCCGGCTCGACGTGGATACGAAATGGCTGAAGGAGTCTGGCATCGAGGGTTGCAAGGACATCATGACGGTGGAGGACTATTTCCGCCTGGAGACCCACTCGGAAGCGGCGGTGCAGAAGCTCCGCACGCCGGCGATTGCGCTTGCTACAAAGATTCTCAAGTAAAAACCGCTGGAGAGAGGAGTTGGTGACATGATTACCAGGGAAGAAAACCAACTATTGACTCAAGTCGGGCGTGGGACGCCGGCCGGAGAGTTGTTACGGCGCTATTGGCAGCCGGTCGCGTTGTCGGAAGAGCTGCCTGCCGGGGGCGCGCCGCTCTCGGTGAAGATCATGGGCGAAGCTCTGGTCTTGTTCCGTGACGACCAGAGGCGTCCGGGGCTTTTGGGCTTGCACTGCTCTCATAGGGGAACCGACCTGAGCTACGGGCGGGTCGAGGACGGCGGGTTACGATGTCTTTACCACGGCTGGCTCTACGACATCGGCGGGCGCTGTCTCCAGCAGCCGGGCGAGCCGGGCGGCGGCGAACACAGGGATGCGATCCGCCACCCGGCCTATCCTTGCCAGGAAAAAGGCGGACTGATTTTTACCTACATGGGGGCGGGACAGCCGCCGTTGCTTCCCAACTACGAATTTCTCGGCGCCTCGCCCGACCATCGGCTGGTCTGCAAGATCTACCACGAGTGCAATTACCTTCAGGCCAACGAAGGAAACATCGACCCGGTTCACCTCTCGTATCTCCATCGTTTTCTGGAGGATAGAAATGAGCGATACCGCGGGGTGCGCGGGGCCGAGGAGTCACACTACAATCTTGTCGGCAGAGACGTGGCCCCCGCGATCGACGTGGAACTCGTCGACTTCGGCGTGCGCATCTACACGACGCGACAGCAGCCGGGGGACAAGGTCTATCTGAGAGTCTCCTATTTTATCCTGCCGAATCTGAGCGCTTTCCCCGGCCAGACGGGCGGCGAGGGCTACTCGATCAACTGGCACGTGCCGATCGACGATACGCACCACTGGAAGTATATGTTCGTCTTCAGCCGCGAAGCGCCGCTGGACAAGACGATCATCCAGCGGGAGCGCTCCGAGCTGACGCCCGATTTCAGACTGTTGCGCGACAGCTCCAACCGGTTCATGCAGGATCGCGAATCGATGAAGACCAAGACCTATACGGGCATGGGGCATGGCTTTCAGGCGCACGATGTTTTTGCCACCTCGAGCCAGGGGGCGATTCAAGACCGGACGCAGGAGCACGTGGTCTCCTCCGACAAGGCGATCGTCGCCGCGCGCAAGCTGCTTGAGAAGGCGATCAAGGACGTTCAGGAAGGCCGCGAGCCGCCGCACGTGATGAGAGATCCGGCATTGAACCGCTTCCCCCACTTGCAGGTGATCTCGGATCTGGTGCCCGGCAACGTGGATGTCAAGCAGCACACCAAGAGCGTCGAAGCCGAGGCCAGGGCTAGATTGTGACAAAGCCGTTGCGGATGGGAATGGCGGGTCTGGGAGTGGCGAGCACCCAGATCCTGCCCTCGGTTTCCAAGCTTCCCTACATCAAGATCGCCGCCGCAGCCGACGTCCGGCAGGAGGCGTTGGCGAAGTTCCATAAAGAATACGATGCCGAGGTCTTTACCAGCTTCGAGGAGATGTGCAAGAGTCCCAACGTCGATTTTGTTTACATTGCGACGCCGAATGAATTGCACGCGCGCCACGTGATCGCCGCCGCCGGGCACGGCAAGCACGCCATCGTGGAGAAGCCGATGGCGATGACGCTCGAAGAGTGCGAGGCGATGAATCGCGCGGCGGAGCAAAACGGCACCAAGCTCCTCTGCGGCCACACGCATAGCTTCGACCCGCCGATCAGAAAAATTCGCGAGATCGTTCAGAGCGGGGAGTTAGGCGGCCTCCGCATGATCCACAGCTGGAACTACAATGAGTTCATGTACCGGCCGAGGATGAAACACGAGCTGGCGATGAGTCGCGGCGTGGTGTTGAACCAGGGGCCGCATCAGGTCGACGTTGTCAGACTGATCGGCGGAGGGATGGTCAAGAGCATTCGCGCGGCCACCGGCATCTGGGACCCGCGCCGCCCGCACGAGGGAAGCTACGTCTGCTATCTGGAATTTGAGAACGGCGTGCCCGCCACGCTGATCTACAGCGGCTACGGCTTCTTCGACACCGCCGAGCTTTTCGAGTGGGTCGGCGAAGGCGGGCAGCCGCGCGATCCGGCGACGAATGCGAAAGTCAGAAAACGGCTCAGCGGGATCACGGACGCCGAGGAAGAGGAGTTGCTGAAGGAGCAGATGCGCTACGGCGGGCGGAGAGAGGGCGAGTTCAGCCACGAGTGGCAAGGCGAGCGCCACCAGCCGTTTTTCGGCTTCACGCTGGTGAGTTGCGACAAAGGCGACATTCGCCAATCGCCAGACGGGTTGATCGTCTACGGCGAGGAGGGGAGAAGAGAGGTTACTCTTCCGCCGGGGAGCAGGGGACGCGAGGCTGAAGTGGAGGAGCTTTACCAGGCGGTTTCCAACAACCGGCCGGTCTTTCACGATGGGAGATGGGGAGAGGCGACGCTGGAGGTCTGCTTGGCGATTTTAGAATCGGCGAAAGAGAAAAAGGAAATCTTTCTCTCGCACCAGAGGCCGGTGGCGTGATTGTTGCCAAGTAAAATCTATCCTCGCGCAAAGCCGCAAAGGACGCAAAGTTCGGAGAGATAAAATATGTTTTTCTTTGCGGGCTTGGCTCAGCCGAAAGGCTGATCAACCTTAGGCTGAGTCTTTGCTGGCGCGAGAATATCTTGTCCCTGAGCGGTCTTGTAGTGGCTGGATGTGGACACCCAATGGATGGTAAAGGAAGGGGTCGAGGCCGCGAAGGATTTTCTCAACTTGAAAGAGTACGAACAGCAAAGGAACTATCTCGAAGACAAGTGCGTGGGCATAAGGCTACCGTCGCAAAAATTCGCAGAAGCGGTTCTGCGGTAAAAAAGAGGAGGAAAGATTTTTATGGCGCGCGATCAACGGGTGAGTGTATTGATGGAGGCGTTCGAAAAGACCGCCTACTTCCAGTGGATGAGAAAACAGGGCATTCCCATCGTCGAAGGTTACGGGCTGGAAGATGTCCGTGACGTGGAGACGAAATTTTGGCCGCGCATCGGCGGCAAGGCGGCCTTCTTGAACCTCTACGGGATGGAAGGGGTGACCGGCATGTACGTCGCGGAGATCCCGGCTGGCGGCGCGCTGGAGCCGGAGAAACATTTTTACGAAGAGGTCATCTGTATCCTCGAAGGACAGGGCGCCACGGAGATATGGCAGGAAAACGGCAAGAAGCAGATGTTCGAGTGGGGGCCGTGGAGCCTGTTCGCGCCGCCGCTCAACACCCGCCATCGGCTGATCAACGGCGGGCGGCAGCCGGTCAAGTTTTTGGCGGTGACGAACGCGCCGCTGCTGTTGGACGTGGTGCACAACGAAGAATTTATTTTCAACTGCCCCTATAATTTCACCGACCGCTACGCGGGCGCCGAGGGCTATTTCAACGTGGGGCAGAAGCGCTACGAGGCGGGGATGCAGCACATCTGGGAGACCAACTTCATCATGGACATTCAGTCGGCGGCCGTGGACCAGCGCGACGTGAAAGGGGCGGGAGTGCGCATCACTCAGTTCGAGCTGGCGGGCAACGGCTTGATCGGCCACATCGCGCAATGGCCGGCGGGACGATACCACAAGGCGCACTACCACGGTCCAGGGGCGATTCTCCTGGGCTTGCAGTCCTCCGGTTACGTTCTCATCTGGTCGAAGGAGCTGGGAACTGAGCCCTACAAGAACGGCCACGGCGATGAAGTGGTCGAGGTCAAATGGAAGCAGGGGAGCGTCTATTGCCCGCCGGGCGGATGGTTTCACCAGCATTTCAACACCGGACCGCAGGCGGCGCGCCATCTGGCGGTTCGCTACGGGAGCCGTATTCACCCGATCGGCTTCAAGATCGCCGACAAGCGCAGCGAAGACGGGGTTTACATCAGCGTGAAGCAGGGGGGCACGCTGATCGATTACACAGACGAAGACCCGCAGATCCGGAAACACTACGAAGAGGAGATGAAGAAAAACGGCGTGGCCAGTCAGATGCCGGCGGTGTAAGGGATGAGGGATGAAAAATAAATTTCACGAACACGAACACGTCTTTTCGCCGCGAACACGTTTTGTAAGATGACCGGCGAATCAGCGGATCAGGCCACCGCATTACCGAGGGCGTATCCTACGCGCCTCGACGGGCGTTCTCTGCTTTTGACTTTGCTCCTGGCGCTCATCGCCTTTTTGGTTCTGACGCCGCTGGTTTTGCTGTTGCTCAACAGTTTTCAGATCGGGAAGCCGGGCGGAGAGGTAATCTATAGTTTGGAGGGCTGGCGGCAGGCCGTCAGCAGCGTCGGCATCGTCGATGCCGTCTACAATAGTTTTTCCCTCGCTGTCACTCGCCAGCTCATCGCCACCGTGGTCGGGATCTTTCTCGCCTGGCTGCTGGCGCGAACCGATATTCCGATGAAAGACGGGTTGGAATTTATGTTCTGGCTCTCCTTCTTTCTTCCGGCCCTGCCTGTGACTCTGGGCTGGATTCTGCTGCTGGACCCGAAGTACGGACTGCTCAACCAGGCGATCACCCAGCTGCCGTTTATTCAGAGTCCGCCGTTCGACATCTATTCCTACTGGGGCATCGTCTGGGTTCATCTGGCGACCACGGGTCTATCCATCAAAGTGATGCTGCTGACGCCCGCGTTTCGCAATCTCGATGCGTCGCTGGAAGAGGGTTCGCGCGTCGCCGGAGCGGGAGCGATCAGGACGCTGCTCAGGATTGTCGTGCCGATCATGATGCCGGTGATTTTAGTCGCGACCATCCTGGGTCTCATCCGCTCTCTGGAGGCCTTCGAGATCGAGCTGATCCTGGGCGTGCCGATCGGCCTCCACGTCTTTTCCACCAAGATCCACAGCTTCGTCACGCACGAGCCGCCGCAATTTCCCGCGGCCACGGCCCTGGGAACGTTCGTTCTCATGATTCTGCTTTTGTTGGTGGCCTTGCAGCGGCTCTATCTCGGCCGGAGATCTTTTACCACGGTGACCGGCAAGGGTTTCAGCACGCGGCCGATCGCTCTCGGCCGCTGGAAATATCCGGTCTTTGTCGCGGTGCTCGTCACCGCCCTCACGATTACGGTGGTGCCGACGGTGTTTCTGTTCCTCGGCACGTTCATGAAGCTCTTCGGCTTCTTTACCATCAAGGACCCCTTCACTCTGAATAACTGGGCCGGGGTTTTGTCCGATCCGATTCTGCTGCGCTCGCTGAAAAATACTCTGGTGCTTGGCTTTTCGGCCGCCGGCATAGGCATCGTGCTCAGCTCCGTCGTCGCCTACGTCATCGTGAAGTCGCGCTACAAAGCGCGGGCGGTGCTGGACTTTCTCTCCTGGCTGCCGTGGTCGATCCCCGGCATCCTGCTCGGCATGGCGCTGCTTTGGACCTTTCTGTTGATCCACAAGGTCGTGCCGATCTACGGTACGATGGGGGCGCTGGTGATGGCGATGGCCATCAGCGGCCTGCCGGTCTGCATCCAGGTGATCAAGAGCTTTCTCATGCAGCTGAGCGATGAGTTGGAAGAAGCTTCGATGGTCGCCGGCGCCTCGTGGTTCACCACCTACCGGCGCATCCTCGTGCCGCTGCTCTTGCCCTGCCTGATCGTCGTGGGGCTTCTTGAATTCATCTCCGCCGCGCGCAACATCAGCACCGTCGTGCTGCTCGCCACCGGACAGACCCGCACGCTGTCCCTGCTGATGCTCGACTATACCGCGGGGGCGGAGCTGGAGCGCGCGACCGTCGTCGCGACGATCATCGTCGCCATCGTCATCATCGCCGCCCTCACCGCCCGCTCTCTGGGCGGACAGTTGAGAATCAGGGGATAGGCCCGTCCTTTTTCCCGTTGACCTCCATCGTGAATTCAATTAGCTCTAGGTGGGGCGCTCACCGGGCAGAGGACAACCATCCTTCGGGGACTCTAATTGAGGCGCAGGAGGACCGATCATGCTGGCAACCCGAGTCGTCCAAAAAGAGGGGACTTTTTACTTCGCCGCCGTGAAGGCGGAGGAGCTGCTGGGTCGGGTCCGGTTTACGAGCCGCTACTACTTCGAAGGCGAGGAGATCGCGGCGGACGACGTCGGGGACGACGAGGTCGCGCGGTTCATCGGCGGCATCGAAAAGAGCGAAAAGTCGTTCCAGCGCGTCCTCAACCGGAGAAAAATCCGCCAGATCGTGAACTTCTACGAGACCGCCGTAAGTCAGCCGCTCATTCCCGGCACGATCCTTCTGTTTACCGACGAGACCCTCGGTTTTCGCCGTCAGGACGGGTCCGATAGCGTCGGTTTTTTGAGCGAGCCGAAGGGCAAGTTTCTGATCATCGACGGCCAGCACCGGCTGGCGGCGCTCCACTTTTTCAGCCAGAAGCACCCGGAGACGTCCAAGCAGCTTGACGTCCCGTGCGTGCTGTTCGACGGCAAGAGCGCCGACTTCGCCACCGAGATGTTCGTCATCATCAACTCGACGCACACGCGCATCAACAAATCGCATCTGGTCGATCTCTACGAGCGGGTCTCCTGGGAAACTCCGGAGAAAAAGCTCGCCGCGAAAGTGGTCAATTTGCTCTACGAGGAGAACGATTCCCCGCTGCGCTACCGGATCAACCGGCTCGGCGGCCGGAGCCGGCAGGAAAAATGGATCCTACAGTCGGAGCTGTTCAACGAGATTTACAAGGTTGTGCTGTCCAATCGCAAATTTTTCGACGAGCATTTTCAATTCCGCTCCGACTACGTTTACGCCCTGGTGCGGGATTATTTGAAGGCGGTCCGCGACGTGATGGATTCGATCTGGGGCGACAACGAGAAGCACATGTTCACCCGCGACGTGACGCTGAAGGCGCTGATCCGCGTCTTCGGCGACGTGATCCGCAATCGGAAGATGTTTCAGGCCTGGGACGAGAAACGCGATCCGCGCGTGTTCGCCGGCCTCATACGGCCGTGGACTGAGCTGGCGAGGGAATTTCGCGCCGAAGGTTTCTACGAGCGCTTTCCCGCCAAGGGACAGGTCGAGCGGGTCCGGCGCATCCACCTAAAGCTGAGCCAGGCGATCGGCTACAAGTGAGAAAGCAGGCGTAAGGCGACACCGTAGGGGCGACCGGCCGGTCGCCCCTACATTTTCACGCCTCATGCCGCGTGCCTATTTGAGAATCTGCTCGGCGAATTTGGCCGCGGGGAGTCTTACCCGCGTGTATTTGTCCTCGAGGTGGTTCCGCACCCGGTGGTATTCTTCCACGGTCAGGACGTCTTTAGCCGCCTGCACGCCGTGCTCCTGGAGCCATTTGGTGTCCACGTCGAGGCGGCGCGTCGATTGGCGCATGACTTTGACGTAAAGCTCCTGTCCCTCTTTCGACAGGAACCAGTTGGCGTAGACTCTGGCGGCGTTCGGATGAGGCGGATTCTTGACGATTCCGATCACACCGGAGCCGTTGCTCGACGGCAATCCTTCTTTGAGTCGCGGTAGCTCCTTGACCGGCAGGTTGGCGGCGAGAAATCCCTCCAGGGTGTAGAAGCTGACGCCGAGGGCGATCGCTAGTTTGCCCTTTGCCAGGGCGTCGGCCAGCTGGCGCTGGTCGCGGCTGACAAACAGGTCCTGTTGAACCAGCTTTCTCAAGTAGCCCTCTCCCTTGATGTCCCAAAGAAACGACCAGATCGATTGGCCTGAGCCGGGAGTCCGCGGATCGAGAAATCCCAGCTTGCCTTTCCATTTGGGACTCAGGAAGTCGTCCAGCGAGCGAATCTCCTCGGGCTTTACCAGGTCGGTGTTGTACCAGAAGCCGCCGGTGCCGGCGTCGGCGATGAAGGAATAGAGAAAACGATTGGTTTTGACGTTGTCCTCCCAGATGTGGCCGCCCCACCAGTTTTTTGCCTCTTTGACCTCAGGCAAAATCATCTGGGCGTCCAAAGGCTCGACCATGCCATCTTCGGCCAGCGTCTCATAGGTGCCCGACCCGCCCATGAAAACGTCGAAGTATTTAACTCCGGCTTTGTATTCCGCAACGATCCGGCTCGCGTTTTGTGGGCCGCGCGCCGGCAAAAGCTCCATGTCGATGCCGAACTTGGGCTTGAAGATCGCCTCCAGCTGCGTTCTCAGCTCGGCCCGGGCAGGAATGCCCGCCACGATCTTGCCCTCTTTCTTGGCGCCGGCGAGGCTCTTTTCCCATTCCTTTTTCCAGTCCGTCTGCGCCGGAAGATTCCCAGCCAGGCCGAAAAGGAACATCGCCGGGAGAACTATCGCTGCAAAAAAAGAACGCATAGAGGATCTCCTTGGATCGAACTATTTGAGAATCTGTTCGGCAAATTTACCCGCGGGCGCCCTGACCTTGGTATATTTATCCTCCAGGTGGTTTCTCACCCGGTTGTACTCCGCCAACGTGAGAGAATCTTTGGCCGCCACGCTGCCGTGCTCCGCGAGCCATTTGGTGTCCACGTCGAGGCGGCGTGTGGAGGCCTTCATCGCCTTGCCGTAAAAATCCTGGCCCTCTTTGCTGAGAAGCCAATTGAGAAAGAGCTTGGCAGCGTTGGGATGGGGCGGGTTTTTGACGACACCGACGATCCCGAAGCCGTTGCTCGCGGGCAGTCCTTCGGCCGGCGTCGGCAACTGCCTGACCGGCAGTCCGGACTGGATAAACGGCTCATATTGCGAAACGCCGACGCCGATGCTGATGGCGAGCTTGCCTTTGGCCAGCCCGTCGGCGACCTGGCGCAGCTCGCGGCTGACGAAGAGCTCCTGCTGGACCAGCTTCCGCAAAAAGTCTTCTCCTTTGATGTCCCAGAGAAAAGACCACAGGGATTGGCCCGAGCCCGGCACGCGCGGATCGCTGAGGCCGATCTTGCCTTTCCATTTCGCGTTGAGAAGATCGTCGAAGGAGCGCAGCTCCTCGGCTTTCGCGATGTTCGGGTTGTGCCACAGCCCGCCGGCGCCGACTTCGGCGACGAAGGAATAAAGGAAGCGATTGGTTTTGACGTTGTCCTCCCAGATGTGGCCGCCCCACCAGTTTTTCGAATCCTTGACCTCCGGCAGAACCATGTAAGGCTCCAGAGGCTCCAGCGTGCCGTCGTGCACGAGGGGTATGGCCGTGCCGGTTCCCACGATCAGGGCGTCAAAATAGCGCACCCCGGCTTTGTATTCCGAGGCGATGCGGCTGGCGTTTCTCGGACCGGGCGCCGGCACCAGCTCGATTTCGACGTCGAACTTCGTCTTGAACGCCGTCTCCAGCTGCGTTCTCAGCTCCGAGCTGGGCGGGATGGCGACGACCACCTTTCCCTCTTTCTTCGCCGCCGCAACGGTCTTGTCGAACTCCGCCTGCCACGCGGCTTTTTCCTGTGCGCCATAGACAGGATGGTAGAGAAGAAAAAAAACTAGCGTGCCGAGCTTCAGGATGTCTTTCATGTCAACTGTTCCCCTGATTACAGAACGTCACACGCCGCGCTCTGGGCCTACGGTCCGCCGGGGGTCTCTCGGAGGGCCGACATATCCTCGCTTTGCGAGGAATCTCAGATCTCAGATCTCAAATTGAATCTGAAATTTGGGATTTGAAATCTGAGATCCCGAAGGGCCTGCGTCGGCCCGGAGAGAGATTTCCAGGCGGACTGACGGTGGATGAGTCTGTTCCACGCGCCTCACGTCCAGCCTCGGGACCACTTCTCGCCCTTCTTGATCTTGTCCGCATAGTATCTCCATTGATTTCCCACTCCAGAATCTCCGCCGCGATTTTTAGCTGCTCTTCTACGACACTCATTCTTCCTCCAAACCCAAGTTGCTGTTCCGGCCTTT
>MGSS01000136.1 GCA_001798595.1 Deltaproteobacteria bacterium RIFCSPLOWO2_12_FULL_60_19
AGGCAGAGCAAGCGCAACGCCGCAGATAGGCCTTTTTCAGCGGCCTGCTAGACCGTTTGAGGAACTAACGCGATCTTGAACCGCCGAATTGCTTGAATCGCGACGAAGTCTCGTTCGTTCTGAGTGATGACAGTGGCTCCGATAGAACGGGCGGACAACGCGATCAACACATCGTTCGCCAGGCCACAAGCGCTCGCGGCAGTGTAACTTCGAAGCTCCTGAAGCCGGCGCAACACCTCCCCGGCCTCTTCGTAGATCGAAACTGTGGGCGCAAGAATTCGCCCGGCCTTGGCGAACGCGGACTTCACTTCTTGCACAAGCCTGCGATCTCTGACGGAAAACGCCCCTGCCGACAGCTCCATGAGAACGACCGCGCTAAGATACTTCACGGCCTCGCGTTGAAAAAGGATGTCACCGTGCCGGCCTTCATTCAGCCAATCAATGTAAACGTTCGTGTCGATGACGACCCGCTCCATCCTAGCGGAAAACCTTTCGGATCCGCGCCTTGCCGCGCGCCTTCCTGAGCGCCGCATCTATCCCAGCTTCGCTGACGACGAGATCGAGGGCCCGCTCCAGGGTTTCCGTCTCGGTTTTGGCGCCCAATATCCGTCGGGCCCGGCTCAGCTTTCCCTGATCCAATTCAACGTGCTTGTGCCGCCAGGATGGACTCGCCATGACTACCCCCCTTTCCGGTGATGGTGTACATATTATTAAAAATTATGAACATCTGCAACTCCCGAAGTGCAGGCGTTCAACGTCGTTGGAGTCGAGGAAAGCAGTTCAAGCTACGTCCCGGCGGGAGGGACTGAATACGGTCCTCACTGTTCTTTCATCGAGCGGGCGATCCATTCTTTAGCCTGGCGGCTGAAAAAACGCCCCAACTCCTCTTGGTCAACCTCCTGGCGCATTCTGAGCCCCCCAAGCGGCGGCAGGGGCTCCAGGAACCTTCCTCTCAATATGTGCTCCACCCCTTTGACGCCGAATTTAACCCCTGCATCGCGAGCCAGTTGTCCGAGATCGAGGCCGGGATATCTTTTCAGGGCGCAGTAAAGATCAATATAATCTTTGGGATCGCGTCGGTCCGTGAGGGCCGCAAGCTTGTTGGCTAGAATATCTTTGAGGCTGTCGATCTGTACGCCGTCCACCACCGGCCCCCGCTCGAAGCGGGGAAAAGGATACGTAGTGAACTCTACTTTCATAATCGCCGACTCGGAAAACCGGAGCAGGAAGATCTTCCGGTCATATTTGCGCTCGTACTCGGGCTGCCGGGTGAGAGGGAGAGATTTAACCAAGCCGAGAACTTCTTCGATCTGCACGCTTTCCTCGCTAAAGAAGTCCATATCTTCGGACCAACGGTGATGAAGATAGAAGGCTGATAAGGCAGTCCCGCCGGTAAGATAAAAACGCTCGGACAACGGAGAGGCGCGGAAATAGGCCAGAAGCCTCTTCTGGTCGTCCGTGAGTATCGGATTGTCGGAGATCGCCATCAGGTTTCGACCTCCCATACATGGTGATATTCTTCGATCAGAGATCTGGTGGCCCCGTCCAGCTTGAGTTCATCCCTGTGGACATAGAGCTGGGCAACCGTTTCACGATCGCTGCCGTAAAGCGGGAAAAAGTCGGCGATACGCTGCAGCCGCCACAATATATCTTCCGGCGGTTCGGCGTAATCCCACAGAATCTCCTTAGGAACGGGTATCATGGCGTCTCCTCTGTGAGACTACCATACTCGCCGTATGTCGGCGACCGCGTAAAGCGGCGAGGCCGCCACGCGGCTTTTCGCCGCGACGGGATCTCTTGCGCGAGAGCGATTGGTCCGAGGTAAACAGTAGTCCTACAGCACGCTCTTCCCGCCGAAGCGGCTCTGCCACTGCGGAATGACTTCCTTGTTGTAGACGTTGTCCGGCGCTTCGCCGCGCAGCGCGGAGATCACGGATTTCGTCGCCCAGGCGACGCCCGGCTTAAGCCCGCTGCCGACGTTGGACGAGACCATGTGCGGCGAGAGCAGGACTTTGTCGCCCATCTTGCGCAGCGGGCTGTCGGCCGCCAGCGGCTCGTTCTCGAAGACGTCGAGCGCCGCGCCGGCGATTTTGTTCTTTTGCAGCGCGTCGATCAGCGCCGCTTCGTTGACGCAGAAACCTCGCGACGTATTGATCAGAATCGCCGTCGGCTTCATCGTCGCGAGCTCGGCCGCGCCGATCATGTGTTTTGTCTCTTTGGTCAGCACGACGTGCAGCGTGACGACGTCTGATTCACGGAGTAGCGTGGGGAGATCTACGCGCTTGACGCCGAACTCCTCGAATTTCGAATCGAGCACGTAGGGATCGGAGCAAATGATCTTCATCCCCCACGGCCGCATCAGCTTGGCGATGCGGCTGCCGATCCGCCCCAGGCCGACGATGCCGAGCGTGATTCCGGGATAGCCGTCCGGCCGGGAGCCGAAGTAAGTTCCCTGAAGGTTCATGTCGCGCCATTCGCCGGTCTCTTTGAGCCGGCGGTCGCGCTCGCGGACTTTCTTGAGCAGCGTGAGCATCGCCGTGATCGTCCCTTCGGCCACGCCGCCCCAGTTGGATTCCGTCGGCGCATGCGTCACGAGGATTCCCAGCTCCGTCGCCGCATCGACGTCGACGTCGTCCACGCCGATCGTGTATTTAGCCACGATGCGGATGTTCTTGGAGGCCTGCATGATCTTCTGCGTGATCGGCGTGCTGCGGATCGAAGTCCCGACGAGAGCGTCGCACCCCTCGGCCATCCTGGCCATCTCCGCCTCGCTGTCTCCCTGAGGCGTGTCCCAGTTGGCCTTCCCCTGAAGCAGCTCGCACCCGGCGCCCTGAAGTATCTTATCGCTCTCCCCCGTCGGATCCGCCGGCGCAAAAACAAAAACTTTAGCCTTTGCCATTTCTCCTCCCCATGACGAGCTGGCGTCTAATTTTAGCCTATTAATTTACAAGGCGGCATCATTCCAAGTCAATAGGCGAGGGATTGGAGTGTTGGAGTGTGGAGTACTGGGTTTCGAACGCATTACTCCATCACTCCAGTACGCCTCCTACGAGCGGTACTTCCAGAGCTGTGGAATTGCCCGCGTAATGCCGAGAATTATCAACAGACAGAGCAGGCTTCCCAACACCAGCGCGTTGGGCGCGCCCATGAATTCGGCGGCGATGCCGGCGAGCAGCGCGCCCAGGGCATTGGTCGTCTGCGCGAAGACGGTGATGAGACTTGCCGCGCGGCCGCGCATCGTGTCCGGCGCCAAAAGCTGGACCACGGTTCGACGAATCGCCACGCTGATCGAGTCCGTAAAACCCAGAATCGCCACCGCAACCACCGCCATCCAGAACCATTTTGCGACGCCCAAGAGCGCCAGACTCCCCGCAAAGAAGACCGCGGCGATGACCGCCGCCGGTCCTTTACGCCTGATGTCGCCGGCGATGAGCAGCGAAGTGGAGCCGGCCAGAGAGCCGATCGCCGGCGCGGCGTACAAGATGCCTAAACCCGTCGCGCCCATCTGAAAAACGCTGCCGGCGAATATCGGGAGAATCGGACGATAGAAGCCGACCAACGTCACGCCGAAGTCGAGCAGAAAGAGCGATAGAATAATCCGCTGGAGCCAGATGAACTCCAACCCTTCGATCATGCTTTTGAGACTCACGCGCCGCAGCTCTCCTTCCACCCGGCCGGAGCTTCTGAGCGCCAGAACGGCCAGGACGGCGGGGGCGAGCGACCCCGCGCTGAAAAAATAGGCCGGCGGCAGACCGAAATAGTCGATCATGACGCCGGCGATCGCCGGCCCCACGAGAAAGCTGCTTTGCAAGACCATGGAGTTGAGCGTCACGGCGTTCATCAAATGAGATCGCGGAACGAGACCGGGAACGATCGCAAAGCGCGCAGGCCAGCTGAAAACGTCGACCAACGAGGAAAGCACACTTAACAGGTAAATGTGCCAGACCTGAATCGCGCCCGTGACGGTGAGAAACGCCAGGCTCAGCGTCGGAATGAGGTGCAACGAGTAGGTGACGGCCAGCAGTTTCTTTCGATTAAAAGCATCAGCCACGACTCCGGCGAAAAGTCCGAAGAGAACGTGGGGAAGCGCCTGGAAGAAGCCGGTCAGCCCCAGCTGAAACGACGAGCCGGAGATTTCATAGACCTGGTAGAGGCTGGCGACGTTTCGGATCTGCGAGGCGATGGCCGCGAGAACACTGGCGCCCCAGACCAACCGGTAATCTCGGATGAGCAGCGACGACCAAGGCCGGATCGGCTTCTCGCTTGCATCTTCGCGCTCCATGTCAATCGAGTCACCCACTTACATCGCCAAGCCGCGCCTACATCGTGGATCAAGTTATGGAAGGAAGGATTGCGAGTCAAGGGCGGCCGAAAAAACCGTGCTCGTGATCGTGGCTCGTGCTCGCCCGGAGGGGACGATCACGAACACGCGGCTTCCAAGGACCGCTTCGAAGTGACACGAACACGGTCCTACTGGTTGACATGGAACGTCTTTCACATTACCTGTATCTCTTCCGGTGGAGACAATCCGAATGGCCTACGACGATCGCAGCGTAAAACCGATGAGCGCAAGCCTGATGCGGGCGAGAATCGCCGCGCGGCTGTTCGCCGGGCTTTATGAAAATGTCCCGACGCTCCTGACCAGCGCGGTGCGCCTCGCGGTGGAGCTGCCCGGCGGGTCGCCGCACTCCGGCCCGCCCTACCCTTTTACTTTCGCCGTCAGCCCCGCATGGTGCAGCGGCCTCAAAGGCGCGCGCCTGGTCGGCTCCGGCAAGCTCGACGTTGTTTGGATCAATCCCTCGGTCATCACCACAATGGCCTACCATGGGAAAGGCCCGTTCCGCCGCTCCTATCCTTTGAGAGCCTTGGCCGTTTTTCCCTCTTGGGATCGCCTCGTCATCGCCGTCTCGCCGAAGCTGGGCATACGATCGATGGAAGAACTCAAAGAAAAGCGCCCGGCGATGCGCGTGTCGGTCGCAAAAAACGATTGCGTTGACTTTGCGATCGCGACGCTGCTCAAGGCGCACGGGCTCAAGCTAAGCTCCTTTGTCGAATGGGGCGGCACGGTGGAGCCGGTGGAACGGCCCAGCAATCCGCGCCGCCGCGACGGAATTATTGCCGGCGAGATGGACATGGTAATCGACGAAGGGCTGGATTCGTGGGGACAGTTGGGGCTGGATCATGGCATGATCTTTCTGCCCTTCTCGGAGAAAGCGCTGAAAAAACTCGAACGCTATGGCTTCACGCGCGCTCCGCTCGCCGGCGGAAGGTTAAAGGGCGACATCCCGCCACCGACTCAAGTCATCGATTACAGCGGCTGGCCGATTGTCACGCGCGAGGATTTTCCTGAAGAGCTAGCCTACCAATTTGTCGCGGTATTGGATCAATTGCGGGAGCGATTTCCCTACGACTCGGCGGAGATTCCACCCATGTCTTCGTTCTGCCGGACCACCGACCAGGGGCCGCTGGATATTCCGCTCCATCCCGGCGCGGAGCGGTACTACAGAGAACGGGGCTATCTGTAGCGAAGTGCTGAAAAACGTCTGTTCGCCCTTCGACATGCTCAGGACGAACGGGGAAAATGACAAACACGTTGACAAATTTCCGTTCATGCTGAGCCCGTCGAAGCATGAGAAAAGGATCTGTCAGCAACCGGCTGAAGAGGAAGAAGGCAAAAATGGACAAGCTGACCGAGCAGACGTTGAAGGCACTGTTGGCTCAGGCGGGCCTCGAGCCGAAGGAAGGCGACCTGGAGCGCTTCGGAGATCTCCTCGACCACTACGTCGCGAGTCTCAAGGAGCTTCAATCCGTCAAGCTTGACGACGAGGAGATCGCGCCTACTTTTCATCCCGAACGGACGGCAAAGTAAGGAGTTCCGCCATGCCTGCTCAAGAGAAGCCGCTGTACTATCTGACGATTCACGAGGCGCAGAAACTGATCCGCGCCCGCGAGCTTTCGCCGCTCGAGTTGACCCGCGCCGTTCTCAGACGCATCGAAGCCGTCAACGGGCAGCTGCACGCCTACTTGAAGCTCATGGCGGAAAGCGCCCTGGCCGAGGCGCGCGCCGCCGAGGCGGAGATTCTTCAAGGCCGATACCGCGGGTCGCTTCACGGCATTCCCGTCGCTGTCAAAGATCAGTTGGACGTGCAAGGCGCGCCCGCGCTCATCCGTGGGGATAAAGTTAAAGTCTCTCAGGATGCGACTGCCGTCGAAAAATTACGCAAGGCCGGCGCCGTCATCCTCGGCAAGCTCGCGATGAGCAGCCTGCCGATCGACATACCGCCTCCGCGCAATCCGTGGAACACCGGGCGTATCACCGGCGGCTCCAGCACCGGTGCCGGCGCGGCGGTCGCAGCCGGCCTTTGTCTCGGCGCGCTGGGCGAGGATACCGCCGGCTCGATCCGCAACCCGGCTTCGCTCTGCGGCATCGTCGGGTTGAAGGCGACCTATGGCCGCGTCAGCCGCTCTGGCCTCGCGCCGCTCAGCTGGTCGCTCGACCACTGCGGCCCGATGACCTGGGTCGTCGAAGACGCGGCTCACATGCTCCAGGCCGTTGCCGGTTACGACCCGAAAGATCCCACCTCGATCGACGCTCCGGTACCCGACTACGCAGCGGCGCTCAAACCGGATATCAAAGGCATGGTCGTCGGCGTCCCGCGCGACTACATAGAGGAATGCCGCGTCCGCACCGATCCGGAAGTGCTAACCCTGGTGGACCGAGCGATACGCGAGCTGGAAACTCTGGGCGCGCGCGTCGAAGAGGTGAAACTCCCGACGATGAAGCTCGCCACGGTCGCGAACGCCATGATCTATTACAACGAGCACTTTGCGGCGCACCGAAACGAAGCGAAGACAAACATAAAAAACGCCGCAACCTCGGCGCGGGCGAGGGTCTATCTCGGCCTGCTCACGAGCGCCGCCGACTACATTCAAGCGCAGCGGATCCGCGCGCGCGTCAAGAATGAATTCGCCGAAGTTTTCCGCAAAGTGAACCTGCTCGCCCTGCCCTGCCAGTTAAAGCCCGCGCCGACTTTTGAAGAGACCGGCCCGCTCGATACCTTTTACAAACATCTCGCTGCGGAGTATCAAGGGCCGTTCAATCTCGCCGGGCTGCCGGCGATTTCCATCCCGTGCGGATTTTCGCGGGACAAACTACCTGTGGCTCTGCAACTCGCGGGCAAGCCGTTCGATGAGCAGACCGTTCTGCGCGCGGCCTACACTTACCAGCAACACGCGAAGTGGTACGAGCAACGGCCGCCGATCTGAAAGAATCAATCATCGCCTGCCGCTGACAAAACGTAAAGGAGATTTCCATGGCACTCGATTTTGTCACCAGCCAGGAGATTATCGTTGAGGCGCGTCGCAACTTGAGCCAAAACGTCTGGGATTATCTCACCGGCGGCGCCGAGTCCGAGACGACGATGCGGCGCAATCGCTTCGGCCTGGACAGTCTCGCCTTTCGGCCGCGCGTCCTCGTTGATGTCTCGGACCTGGATGCTTCGACGACGTTTCTCGGCCACAGGCTCAGGATTCCGGTCATGCTCGCGCCTATAGGATCGCTCCAGTCGTTTACTCCGGAGGGCGGCGTAACCGTCGCCAAAGCCGCCGAGGAGTTCGGCACCATCAATTTCGTCAGCTCCGTAACCCAACCCAGCCTGGAGGAGACCGCCGCCGCCGGACGGAATCCAAAGATATTTCAGCTCTACGTCCAGGGAGACATGACGTGGGTCGAAGCTCTCCTCGGCCGCGTGAAAAAGGCGGGTTACCAGGCGCTTTGCCTCACGGTGGATACCGCCTACTACGGCCGGCGCGAGCGGCAGATGATGGATCGTTGGCTCCCGCCCAGTCGTCGGCAGACGGGCTACGAGCACCGCGCCGCGCTCACTTGGGAGACGATGGACGCGATCAAAAAAATCAGCGGCCTTCCCTTTATTCTCAAAGGCGTGGCAACGGCCGAAGACGCGGCGCTCGCGGTAAAGCACGGAGTTAGCGCGGTTTACGTTTCCAACCACGGCGGGCGGCAGCTCGACCACGGGCGGGCGACGATCGAGATGTTGCCCGAGGTCGTCGACGCAGTCGGCGGCAGAGCGGAAATCGTTCTGGACGGCGGCATCACGCGCGGTAGCGACGTGGTGAAGGCACTCGCGCTCGGCGCCAGGGCCGTCGCCATCGGCAAACTCCAGGGTTGGGGTCTCGGCGCCGCCGGCCAGGCCGGGCTGCTGCGCGTCCTCGAGCTGCTCGAAAGCGAGATCAAGACGACCATGGGACTTCTCGGCGCGACCCGAATCGATCAGCTCAAGCCCGCCTACGTTTGCAAAAGCCAACCCGTGGCGGCGGCCCACGAGATGAGCGCATTTCCCCACATGCCGGGCGGCCGAATCCTATGAGGCTGCGCGGCACCAACTGTTGAGAGGTCTCACCACGTCGTTTTCCACTATAAGACTTAACCCCACCGCCCGCGGGCTGGTCACCCTTTACGCCGGCACACTCCTGTCGGGAATGTGGGCGATGATCATCCCCGGCGTTCCCGTGCTCGGCGCGCACTTCGGCGTTTCACCCGGCGTCGCCGCGCAGGTCATCACGGCGCTCGCCCTGGGAAGATTTGTCGGCATGCCGATCAGCGGATGGGTGCTCGACCGCCTCGGCACGCGCGCCGCGCTGGTGGGCGGCACGATCGCTTCCGCCGTCGCGTCGTTGCTGGCGGCGGCCACGCCGTGGTTCGGCCTGATGCTGGCGTTGGTCCTGGTGATGGGCGCGGCGGAGGGTGTTTGGGCGATGGGCCGCGAGGTGGCCGGCATCGATCTCGCCCGGCTGGACCAGCGAGGCCGGGTCCTCAGCGGCTTTCACGGCGTCCACAACATCGGCCTCGCGTTGGGACCGCTGCTTGGCGGCGTGCTCACCGAGGCGGTGGGTTTCAGAGCGGCGTTCGTGGCCTACGCGGCGTGCGCCGCGGTTTCCGTGCCGCTGGGAATGATCGCCCCCAACAGCGTGCCCTCTCACGCGCCGCAGCCGGCGTCCAATATCGAAAAGCGATGGGGCGCGGCGGGGTTGCGGCAAAGGCTAAGCGGGATCCAGGGCCTGTTCAACCAGATCGAGCCGCACCTCCGTTCGACCTACGTTGTGCTGGTGTTCGCCACGCTGACGAGCTTCGTGCACCGGGTGACGCTGCAAAGCATGCTTCCGCTTTACGCCAGCTCGCGTCTCGGTTTCACGCCGTCCGAAGTGGGCCTGCTGTTCAGTATTATGGGGCTGTTTGTCTTCGTCATGATTCTGCCCGCGGGCTTTATCATCGACAAAGTGGGCCGGAAGTGGGCCACGGTTCCCAGCACCGGCATCCCGGCTCTCGTCTTCCTGCTCGTCCCTTTTGCGGGAAGCTTCCTCCAACTCGCCGCGCTGCAAGCGCTGATGGGCGTAGCCAACGGCCTCTCGCTCGGCTCGATTGCGACGTCGACCTACGACGTCGTGCCGTCGAGCGCCCGGGGCCGGTTGCAAGCGGCGCGCCGCACGATCGCCGAGTTAGGCGGAGTGGGAGCGCCATTGCTCGGCGGCGTTTTGGCCGACGTTTTCAGTCCGGCCGTGCCGTTTCTCGCCTACGCGCCATTCCTGGTACTGTCCGCCGTTCTGCTGGCCCTCGTCGGCCGCGAGACCTTGCCACGATAGCGACCGTTTTAGATTCGCCGCGATTTGGTTTATCATGGATGAACGGTATGGAATACAAAACCGACGATTTAAGAATCAAGGAAATCAAGGAGCTGTTGACGCCGGCCAAGCTGCTGGCCGAATTTCCCATCACGCAGCGCGCGGCAAAGACGGTCTACGAGACGCGACAGGCGATCCACCGTATTCTGCACGGCGCGGACGACCGCCTGCTGGTCATCATGGGACCCTGCTCGATTCACGACCTCAAAGCGGCGCACGAGTACGCCGGCAAGCTCAAGAAGGCGAAGGATCGCCTGGGGGACGACCTGTTGGCGGTTATGCGCGTTTATTTCGAGAAGCCGCGCACGACGGTCGGCTGGAAGGGGCTGATCAACGATCCTAATTTAGACGGCAGCTGTCGCATCAACGACGGGCTGCGCGCGGCGCGGCGGCTGCTGCTCGAGCTGAACGATATGGGCGTGCCGGCGGCGTGCGAGTTTCTCGACATGATCACGCCGCAGTACATCGCCGACCTGGTCGCATGGGGCGCGATCGGCGCGCGCACGACCGAGAGCCAGATTCACCGCGAGCTCGCCTCCGGCCTCTCCTGCCCCGTCGGCTTTAAGAACGGCACCGACGGCAACGTCCGCATCGCGCTCGACGCGATCCGCGCGGCGCACGCCCCGCACCATTTCCTGTCGGTGACCAAGGCCGGCCGCTCGGCCATCGTATCCACGCTGGGGAACGAAGATTGCCACGTCATCCTGCGCGGCGGCAGGCAGCCGAACCACGACGCGGCGGGCGTGAATGCCGCGGCGAAAATTCTGGCCGAGGCCGGCGTGCCGGCGCGGATCATGATCGACTTCAGCCACGGCAACAGCTCCAAAGACGCGCAAAAGCAGATCGACGTCGGGCGCGAAGTGGCGGCTCAGATCGCCGGCGGCGACGGACGGATTTTCGGCGTGATGGTCGAGAGCCACTTGAAAGCCGGCCGGCAGGACCTGCTGCTCGGCAAGGAACTCGTCTATGGAATCAGCATCACCGACGCCTGCCTCGGCTGGGAAGACAGCAGCAAGCTGCTCGACATGCTCGCCGACGCCGTGCGCAAACGGCGGCTCAAGGAAGAGGCCGGAGCGGAGACGGAGTAGGGAATCGAAAGCAAAGCCGTTTACTATTTCCCCTCACGCTAAGCTTTTCAGCCGGCGCTTGGCCGCCTTCCAAAGGAGCCACGCGGCGATCGCCGCGATTAAAGCAAAGGCCGCATAAAGAACCGCGCTGACACGGATGGCCACAGCTTCCAAAGCGAACAAAACGATGCGCAGACCGATGATCGGGCCGGTGATCGGAAACAGAAACGTTTCGACGGCGCCGACATGACCGATCGAGTCACCGGGTTGATACGTCAGGGCGACATAAATAGCGTACGCGCCAATGCAGCCGAAAAAGAGCGCGATCGCTGAAACAAGCAGAGCAAGAAATACGAACGCGTAGCCGATCGTTTGGGACCTGCGTCCCTGCGAACTATTGAGAGTGCCGGCCAACGTTCCTTATTTCAGCGCCTTCCGCAAAATTCCTATGGCATTCGCCGCGTCGTCGGCGCTGTCGAAGGCGAAGTAGCTCACGCTTTTTCGCCCGAGGGCGGCGGCGGAGATGCCGCGCAGGTTGATGCCGGCGTCGGCCAGCGCGCGGGTCATCTTCGTCCCGAGGCCCGGCTTATCCGGCCCCTCGACGCGCACCGATTGCAGGCTGGCTGTCGTGCCGAATCCGGCCTCGGTTGCGGCCTGCTTTTGCTTGGTCGTCTTGAGCGGCGTCAGGAAAACGACTCCCGTCCCGGGTTTGTCCGGCTGGCGGCGGGCGATGAGAAATTCGAGGCACGCTCCGGCTTTCGCCAAAGCATCCAACTTGCCCGCCAGTCCGCCCGGGCGGTCGTCGATTTCCGCCGCCCACACGTCGACTTTACGAATAGAGTACGCCATGGTCCCACCTCCTTATAATTTTTATTCGGTAGCTTACTCCACCAACGCCCGATTAACCAACCCCCGCCCTGGCCAACGTTGCCCCCTGCTCGACTCGGGCGCGGAGCCGCGGGTAAAAGCGCAGCGGATTGTCCCAGAAAATCTTGCGCTTGAGCTCCTCACTCACGTCCTTGCGATTGATTAAATTCGGGATGTCGTGCGTGAAGTCCCGTTGGTCCCGCTCATGCGGATAGTCCGAGGCCCAGAGGAGCGCGTTCGGATTCCCGACTTGAGCGGCCAGAGGGAGCGCCGATTCCTCGACCTCGACGGCGAAGAAGATATTGCCCTTTTTGATATACTCGCTCGGTTTTAGCTTGCAGCGCGGCGAGTAGTGGCCCTTGCGTTCCTGCTCTTCGTCCATCCGGTCCATCATATAGGGCACCCAACCGACGCCGCATTCGATGCAGCCGAAGCGGAGGGTCGGAAACAGCTCGAAGACCCCTTCGAACATCAGGCTGACGAACTGCCGTATCTGCGCGAAGGGATGCTCGAGCGTGTGGGCCACGGTGAAGTTCGCCGCGAAATCGAGACCCAGCGACGGCATGCTCAGGCCGCCGTGGGTTGAGATCGGAACGTCGAGTCTTTGCGCCTCCTCCCACAACGGATAGAACTCCGGGCCGCTGTAGAGCCTGCCGCCCGGCGCGACGGCGGGAAGAACCGCCCCGACCATACCGAGATCGTTGACGCAGCGGCGCAGCTCTTTGACCGCTTCCGCTACATCCTGGACCGGCAAGAGGGCCACACCCACCAGCCGTGGGCTGACCGTCATGAATTTGTTGTAGAGCCAGTCGTTGTAGGCGCGCGCCAGGCAGATCGCCCAATCCTTGTCCTGGATGGCGGCATGCGTGAGTCCCTGCGTCGGATAGAGAACCGTCAGCTCGATGCGGTTCTTGTCGAGGAACGAAAGCCAGTCTTTTGGGCTCGGCCCGTTGCCGCCGCCCGCCCACCCGCCGGGCTTGCGCAGCGAGCGCAGGTAGCCGTCCATCGTGAGGCCGGGCCAGAACGAGTAGCTCTGGTGCCACTCTAGATCCTTGTAAGGCGGCCCGATGAATTCCTTAAGCTCGCTGTCCAACTCCATGACGTGCCCGTCCGCGTCGATAATACGATACTGCGTCATTGCTCTTTCCTCCCGTGAACGCCCGTTCCGTCAAATTCTAGGCCAATTTCGGGAGAGATAACAAGAGGCAAAAGTTGCGTCGATACCGGCTTTTCATTTGCCCCTTTTGAGGCTAAATAGGCTTCATGCTCATCGACGCGCACGCGCATTTGGACAAATACGGCGACGAACTGGATGCGGCTCTCGCAGAGATCGAGACGGATCGCATAATCACCTGGGCGGTTTCGATGGACCTCCCCTCCTATGAACGAAGCTGCGAGATCGCTGCGCGATGCGAGTTAGTGCTGCCCACCTTCGGCGTCCATCCCAAGACAGCGCCGGAATATGCCGATCGTTTAGGCGAGCTGAGTCCGTGGATCGAGCAAAGCCCGGCGATCGGCGAGATCGGCCTCGACTTTCACTGGGTGGAGGATGCGTCGCAGTACCCGGCGCAGCTAAAAGTCCTCGAATACTTCCTGGCCGCTGCCAGGGAGCAGAAAAAGCTCGTCAACCTCCACACCAAAGGCGCGGAGAAGGAAATCCTCAATCTGCTGGAGCGGTATCATATCGAAAAGCCGATCGTCCACTGGTATTCCGGGCCGCTCGATATCCTGCGCGCCCTGGCGGACTTCGGCGCTTACTTCACGGTCGGCGTCGAAATCCTCTATTCGGAGACGATCCGCGAGATCGCCCGCGCGGTCCCCGTGGATCGATTGCTCACCGAGAGCGACAACCCGGGCGGGCTCAAGTGGCTGAACGGAACGGTCGGGATGCCGCGGGTTATCGGAGAGGTGGCGGCATGTGTCGCGACCGTTAAGCAATCGACGCCGGAAGCGGTCGAAGCGGCCGTCGAGGACAATTTCCTCCGCCTGATCGACGGCGACCCCCGGCTGGCCGCGCTGCGTGCCGGTCGCTTGTCTAACGCCATCGGCTGATGTAGCCTGTGTGTCATGAAGCAAGCCACACGCGTTGCGCCGGCGGCGCGGGCTCTGTTAGTCGCTCTCTGCTTCTCTCTGGCGAGTTGCGCCACGATCGGAGCGCGCGACGAGATCGTGGCGGGAGTCACGATTCCGGTTCCAGGAGGGATGAGAAAAGCGCCCGAAGAAAAGATGGAGCTTAACTTCCCCGGCTTCTCGGGCGGACGGGCCGCTTTTCGCGGCAGTGTGCCGGCGGACGAGGTCGTGGAATTTTATAAAAAAGAGATGTCCGCCAGGGGCTGGAGATCCAACGCCAGCCTGGTCACTCATGGCGGGATGCTGGCCTATTCCAAGGACGGCAAGAACGTCCTGATCATGATCAGCGGCGCCGGCGGCGACACAGCCCTCAACCTTGTTGTGGGCAGCGCGGGCTTCTAATCCCGGCTGTTTCGTTTCCTGACCGCGGCCATCCGACACGGTCTCCTCGCATCGGACATGCAATCGGCTCACGACAAGCAGCGTCGGATCCGGCGCGCGCTGCTCCGCTGGTATGACCGGCGCCGCCGCGATCTCCCCTGGCGTCGCGCGCGAAACCCGTACGCGATCTGGATCGCGGAGACGATGCTGCAGCAGACCCAGGTCAAAACGGTTGTTCCTTACTACCTGCGCTTTCTCGAAGCCTTCCCGACGATCGAAGCCCTTGCCAAAGCCCGCCGCGACAAAGTCCTGGCGCTCTGGTCCGGACTCGGCTACTACCGCCGCGCGCTCAACTTGCAGAGCGCGGCGAAGAAAATCATCCGCGACCACGGCGGCAAACTGCCGCGCGACTGGCGCGCGCTGCGGGCGCTCCCCGGCATCGGCGACTACACCGCGGGGGCGCTCATGAGCATTGTGTTTCGGCGAAGATACCCGGCGCTCGACGGCAATGCGCGCCGCGTGATCACGCGGCTTTTCAGCTTAGCGACGGAGCATGAGTTGCGGCGCATTGCAGCCGAGCTCGTTCCCCCGTCGCACCCCGGTGAATTCAACCAGGCGTTGATGGAGTTGGGCTCGACCGTTTGTCTTCCGCGCAACCCTCTCTGCCCTAAGTGTCCCGTTGCCGCCTGCTGCGCCGCGCGAAAATCCGGCATGGTTCATCGCCTGCTCCCGTCGCGCGGCAAGTCTCCAGCACGAAAAATCGACTGGCCCTTAGCCGTGATTCAAAAGAATGGTAGGATTCTGTTACGCCGCCGGCCGGACAGCGGAATTTTAGCCGGGCTTTGGGAGCTTCCCGGCGGAGAGAAACGAAACGGCGAGAGCTTGAAGGCGGCTTTGCGGCGTCATCTGGACGGCCTCGGAGCGAGAGTCATGGCGGAATCGGTCGCGGGCGTGATTCGCCACAGCATCACCAACAGAAACATCCGCGCGCCGGTCTATCGTTGCCGGCGCCGTGGAAAACTCCCCATCGCGAATCGCCAGTGGCGCTGGCTCGCTCTCTCGGCGCTGGAGAGATATCCCCTCTCGGCGATGAGCCGCAAGGCGTTGAAACTCGTCATACGGCCGTGAAGAGGATTTTACTCAAGAGCCTGGTGCTGTCCGCGCTTCTGGGGTGGATCGTCTGGGAGTACGCGACTTTGCCCGACGTTACACCGCTCAAGCGACGAAATCCCAGGCTGACGGCGTTGATGGAGCTGCGGGATCAGGAATACCGGAGCCAGGGCCTGAATCCCACCCGGCGCCAGATCTGGGTTTCCTATGACGCCGTGTCGGAGCATGCCAGGAAGGCGATCCTCCTCGGCGAGGACGCCGCGTTTTTCAGCCATCGCGGCGTGGACCTCTTCGAGCTCAAGGAGGCCGTCAAGGCCGACTGGGAGCGCGGGCAGCTCAAGCGCGGCGCGAGCACGATCACGATGCAGCTCGCGCGCAACCTCTATCTCAGCCCCTCCAAAGATCCGCTGCGCAAGCTCCGAGAGATCGCCATCGCCTTGCAACTGGAAAACGCTCTGTCGAAGAGCAGAATCTTTGAAATCTACCTCAACGTCGTCGAATGGGGCGACGGGATTTACGGGATTGAGGCCGCGGCGCGGCACTATTTTTCCAAATCCGCATCCGAGCTCGACCCCGGCGAGGCGGCGACGCTGGCGGCCTTTCTGCCGAGCCCCCGCAACCCGTCCGAAAAAGCCTTGCTTTCCCGGAGAAACACCATCCTCAACCGGATGGCGAAGGTCGGCCACATCGGCGACACCGAGTTTCAGCGCCAGAGCCGCAAGCCGCTGGCCTACCGCGGCGCGCGGAGCTTGGAGGAGCCTGCGGAACTTTTTCCGGCCCACGAGAGTTCCTATTAACGATAGGCTACGCACGCCGCCGTTGGGCGTCTCGCGGCACTATGATATACAAGGAAGAAAGGAGGGCTGAGCGATGAACAAGTTCTTGATTTCGCTCGCGGTTGTATCGCTGATCGCTATTCCAGGCGCGGTCTCGTTTTCCCAGCAGCATGAAATGCAAAAACCGCCCGCCAAGGAGGGGCCGGGAGCGGCCGGCGGGGAGATGTCTTCGGGCCACACGATGGGGATGATGCATCCAATGGCGGGCATGATGCGTCCAATGCAAGGAATGGCGTGCCCGATGATGGGGATGCCGGGATCGGGCGGGATGCAGGGAGGAATGATGGGCGGCATGATGGGCCGGATGATGCAGGGCATGGCCGGCAGCGACCCGAAAATGATGGGCCGGATGATGGAGATGCGCGGCGAGATGCTGATGAAGATCGGCGAAGTCATGATGAAGCACGCCAAGATGTGGCAGCAGGAGAGCGCGAAGTAAGAGGTGCAAAGATGCTGATTAGAAATGCGCCCGATATCAAATCCTCCGAGATCACGGATAAAAGTCTTTATTTAAGCCGGCGTAAATTTCTGCTGGCGGGATCGGCATCTCTGGCGTCCCTCGCCGCGGGAGCCGCGCCGGCTTGGCTGAGCGGCGTGGACGAAGCCTACGCCGGAACAAAACTCCCCGGCGTGCAAAAGAGCCGGCTCAGCACGGGCGAGCCGCTCAACTCCTTCAAAGACATCACCACCTACAACAACTTCTACGAGTTCGGCACCGACAAGGACGACCCCGCGCAATACGCCAAGACGCTCGTGACGCGCCCCTGGACGGTGGCGGTGGAGGGCGAAGTGAAGCGCCCGAAAATCTATGGCATCGACGAGTTGATGAAGCTAAGCCCGCTGGAGGAAAGAATTTACCGGCTGCGCTGCGTCGAGGCCTGGTCGATGGTGATTCCCTGGGTGGGCTTTCCGCTGAGCGCGCTGATCAAACGCGTGGAGCCGACCTCGAAGGCGAAGTACGTCGAATTTCTCACGCTGCACGATCCCAAGCAGATGCCGGGGCAGCGCCGGGGAGTTTTGGAATGGCCCTACGTCGAAGGCTTGAGGATGGATGAGGCGGCGCACCCGCTGGCGATCCTGGCCGTCGGCCTCTACGGCGAAGTCCTGCCGAATCAGAACGGCGCGCCGCTCCGTCTGGTGGTGCCGTGGAAGTACGGCTTTAAGAGCATCAAGTCGATCGTGAAAATCCGTTTTGTCGAAAATCAGCCCGCGACGAGCTGGATGAAGGCGAACCCGAGCGAGTACGGCTTTTATTCCAACGTCAACCCCGACGTGGACCATCCCCGCTGGAGCCAGGCGCGCGAGCGGCGCATCCCGGAGTTCACCAAGCGCAAGACGCTCATGTTCAACGGCTACGGCGACCAGGTCGCGCAGCTCTACAGCGGCATGGATCTCCGCAAATACATCTAATTTTGAATTTCGAACGATGAGCTTTGAATTCAAAATTAAAAATTCGCAATTCAAAATTTTAAAGGCAGCGGCCTTCGCCGCCTGCTCGATCCCGCTGGCGCTGCTCATCTACAACGGCTACACGGACGGGCTCGGCGTCAACCCGATCGAAACCATCACCCGCTCGACCGGCAAATGGACGCTTATTTTTCTGCTTATCACGCTCGGTGTGACGCCGCTGCGCAGGATCACGGGTTGGCAGTGGCTGATTAAGTTCCGCCGCATGCTCGGCCTGTACGCCTTCTTCTGTGCCCTGCTCCACTTCACCACCTACATCTGGCTCGATCAGTTTTTCGATCTTATGGAAATCGCCAAAGATATTCCCAAGCGCCCGTTCATCACCGTAGGCTTCGCGAGTTTTGTATTGTTAATTCCGCTCGCGGTCACTTCGACGAGCGGCATGGTGAGGCGCTTGGGAAAACGCTGGCAGCAGCTCCACCGGCTGATCTACCTGATCGCTATCGGCGGAGTGATTCATTACCTCTGGCTGGTGAAAGCCGACACGAGAAAGCCGCTCATCTACGGCGCGATTTTGGGAGCGCTGCTCGGCTATCGCCTGCTGGCAAAATGGCGCGTTGGAGAATTTTTCGCCAGGAGATTTGCCCTCTCTCCAGCAGCAAAAGAAGAATAAGATGAGTGCCCTCGCATAGAGTCACACAACGAACCCGCGCGCCCAAAGAGACCGCACGTGTCCCGTTTTGATTGCTACACAGCCTGTCGCACTGGCCCTAATGCAAAAGACTTTGCAGGCCGTGCATCCGAGAACCTAGAAAAACCGTCCTATTACTCGCGTAAAAAAGGCTCTATCCACTTCCTAAAAAGTTTAAGCCCATCCGCGGGCACAACGATCGGAAAATCAACAAGAGTTTTGACGCCCGGATGCATGAAATCGCGCGTGTTCCATGTGACAAACGCCGATACCTTTGCAAGGTGAGCCGAGCAAAGAATCGAAGCATCGCCCTTGGCTAACTTAAGCAAGAATGGTTTAACCTGATCGGCTGTTGGATTTGGCGCGATCTCGGGGCCAAGATGTTTCCAGAGGTTGCGACTATCCTGGATGAGTTCTGGAAATTTTCCGGATAGAACCCTGTCAACCTCGATAATCACTTCCTCCGAAACCAGCATCCGAACGGCCCCGCCTTCAACCAAACGCACCAGCTCCCCGGCAGCGCCCTCGGGGGAAAGCAAGGCAGCGATATAGACACTCGTGTCGAAGAAAATCCGATATTGGGGAACAGCCATCTAGGAATCTTTATGCCGGATCTTTTTCAGATCCTTCAAAAGATCATTCAGCGTAATCCTCTTTTCGTGAGCTGCCTTTACGAACCTTGCCGAAGTGGCTTCATAAACGGAAGGTCTTGGGGTCAACAAAATCCCGTCACCTACTTTGGCAACCGACAATACGGAATCCTTGGAAAGGCGCAATGATTCCCTAATGTCCGCCGGAATCGTTACCTGCCCCTTTTCCCTCATGCGTGTAACCATGGTCCTTCTCCACTTTTCCTACTATTTCTTACTTTCCTACTAAGGGGTACCATGAATTGCGGGGAATTTCAAGGGTTACCTGCCTAAGCTCCCGCGTTCTGTTTCGTCCAGGACCGCCTGGAAGATCGCGCCGTAGAGATCGACGGAGGTCATGGCGCAATAGTCGAGACTGTAGCCGGGCCGGGTTTCGCCCATCCCGTCTTCCAGGAGCCGCTGCAAAACCATCCGCCGGAAGCTCCCGTGTCCCATCACGCCGTCGTGCTCTTTGAGATCAGCCTCCTCGTGCGTGGAGAAGTAAACCGCCTGTGCGGGCGTCAGGCCGTAGTGGGTTGTCAGCGCCTTGTAGAACTCCGCCGACCAGTAACCGAATTGTTCCTCCGTCGCGCCGGCGGCGTAGAATTCCGCGACCGTCCCTTCCCAGACAATCGCGCGCTTGTAGTCGAGATGGGCGCGGAACTCGGCGAGCATCGGCGACAAGAAGATCTCGTCCTCGGTGACGCCTAAAGCCCGTGCCGTCTCGATCACGACGTGGACGTGTCCGGGCGGCTTGGGATGGATCAGCTCGTCGGCGAGCTTGCCGGCCATCAATGTCATCAGGTCGCGGTGCTTGCGGAAGAAAGCGATGTGTTTGTGATAGGAAGCGCATTCAAGCGTGTTGATCTCGATGGTGAACGAGCCCCAGTTTCTAAAAAACAGCCGCAGCGCCTCTTTCAACAGTTTCCCCGATCGAAGCTGCCGCATGAACGGCGCATCGGTGATCCGCTCCTTCCACCTTCCGGCTACTTTCCGGTAATGCTCATCGACGAAGGCCTTCGCCTCGTTGCTGCTCATTGGCTGCGTCATCTCGCCATCTCTCCGTTCTCTGCCATCAGCGCCCTCTCTCCTGCCTTCTGCCTTCTTTATTTTGCATTTTTCACTTTGCACTTTTCATTTTGCATTTTGCCCGTTGCGCTTTGCCCTTTGCGCTATGCGCTTGGCTTTCTCCTTACGCCGCCTCTTCCCTATAGAACCCCAGCGCCTCCATCGCCGGCCGGTCGTTCATCGAGAAGAGAATCGCCTCATCGCGCGAGCTGTTGCCGTGATGGTGCGTGCGCCACAAGGGGACGGTGAACGAATCGCCCTCGCGCCAGTCGAAGCGGGTATCGCCTGCCCTCCCTCCCGCAGGCGGGCCGACCACGGTAAATCCGCTGCCGCGGAACGCGTGGTAGATCACGGTGCTCGTGTGGCGGTGAGACTTAGTCGCTTCCCCCGGCCTCAGCATCTGGATCTCGCAGGAAAACGTCGGCAGCGTCGGGCCGCCGGTCATGGGATTGACGTAGCGCAGCAACAAACCATCGTAGGGATCGCCGGAATTTTCTCCCAGCGCCCTGAACGTCTTCTCCGTATCCTCCCAGCGGTAGCGGTACGGCGGCGGCTGTTGCGCGCCCTGCTTGATCCAGCTTGGCCGCACTGCGCCGAGCTCATGGCGGGAAAAATCCACGGGTCGCGTGATGGACTGTTGCTCCGCGCCGAAAACTTCGGCGGAGCCGACCTCCAACAAACCCATCAGCGGCGCCTCGATGCCGTCGAGCCAGATGATCGGCTCGTTCGAGCCGTTATAGTGGTCGTGCCACGTCCGGCTCGGCGTCGTGATGAAATCCCCCGGCTCCATCGAAAACGGCTCCCCCTCCACCGTCGTCTGCGCGCCGCCTCCCTTGAGCACGAAGCGTATCGCGCCCATCGTGTGGCGGTGCGCGCGGGCGATCTCGCCGGGGTTGACGAGCTGCACGCCGGCGGCGATGGTGTGCGTGGTGCGGACCTTTCCGGGAGAGCGAAAGGCGATGAAGCGTCGCATCGAGTCTTCCGGGCCGAGAACCTCGCCGGCCTCCCGGATAACGCTATAAACGTCGTCCCAACGCCAGAGACACGGCTCGAAGGACGATTTCGGCTCGAACGCTTCGCTACGCGGGATGCCCCAGTAGCCGACGAGATTCAATTTCTCTAACTTTTGGTTTAGCTCGTCAATCTTGCTCATCCGGTCCGCCCTCCTTCCGCGCAAGCCTCGCTCGGCCCCTTTTACGACGCGGGCAACGTCAAAGTCAACGCGTCCTCACCCCGCCGCTCTCCAGGACCGAGTGCTGAGCAATGAGCGCCGAGCTTTCCTCCCTCTCCGCCTCAGTCCTCGGTCCTCCTTACTCAGCACTTTTCAGCTTTCAGCCGCCGTAAGCCGGGTGATCCGCTTCGCCATCAAGCCGACGACCGCCGCAGCGATCAGCCCGCCGGCGACGACCGCGCCGGGCGCGCCTAGGACAGCCGCGACCAGCCCGACTTGCGCATGGCCCATAAACGGGCCTCCGATGACGAAGACGTGGACCAGCCCTTGCACGCGTCCTCGCAACTCGTCGGGCGTCGCCATCTGGATCAGCGTCATCCTGAGCGTCTCGCCCATCGCGTCGAACCCGCCCAGGAAAAACGCGACCAGAAAGGAGAAAGCGAACGAGCGCGAGAGAGCGAACGCGATGAGGCCCGCCGTGTAGAGCAGCGTGATCGAGACGATGAGCCGCGCCTTGCCTCTTGGGTTTCCGAGCGCCATGACGACGCCCGACCCGACCAGCGCGCCCATCGCCGGCGCGCCCAAAAGCGCGCCGAGCCCTGGGGCGCCGACGCCGAGAATGTCCTTTGCAAAGACCGGCATCATCGCCCGGTAGGCGCCGAAAAACGTGACGCAGGTGTCCATGACGAGCATCCCTAAGATCAGAGGATTGTTCCGCACAAACACAAAACCTTCCAGGAGGCTTTTGAGGGCCGGCTCTTTTTTCGTCGCCGGCAACACCTGCCCCAGCCGCATTGAGAGAAGGCAGCCGATGATGGCCAGAAAGCTCGCCGCGTCCAGATAATAGGCCCACCGGACTCCCGCCCAGGCGATCACCACTCCGCCGACGAACGGCCCGGCCAGCAGCGCGGTTTGACGCAGCGTCACGTTCAAAGCGAACGCCGTGGCGAGATGCTCGCGCGGCACGAGATTGGGGATCATCGCGCTGCGCGTCGGCTGGTCGAAAGTCATCAGCGCGGTGGAAAAAAACGTGACGGCATAGATGTGCCAGACTCGAATGACGCCGAGATCGGTGAGCAGCCCGAGGAGAAACGAGAGCGCCATCGCGAGAAGCTGCGTGGCGATGAGCAACCGTCGCCGGTCCATGCGGTCGGCGAGTAATCCGCCGGTCAGCGCGCTGACGATTACCGGCAGCGCGCGGAAAAGGCCGACCAGGCCGAGCTGCAAAGGCGATCCCGTAATCTCGTAAATCTGCCAGGCCAGGGCGACCGTCGTGAGCTGGCTGCCTATGCCGGAGATGAGCAGGCTCGACCAGAAAAGACCGAAGTCGCGCTGCGCCAAGACGTGCCAAGGCTTCACTCGGACTTGCATAGAAATTTTTTGACTAGCACAATTTAAACTTTTAGGCTAATGATGCGGCATGCGCATCTGCTCCCTTCTCCCCAGCGCCACGGAGATCGCTTTTGCCTTGGGATTGGGCGACGAGATCGTCGGCGTCACGCACGAATGCGACTATCCGCCTGAGGCGAAGGAGAAGCGCGTCGTCGTAAAAAGCGCGATCGACTCGGAGAAGCTGGCAAGCCGAGACATCGACGAGAGCGTTCAGCGCCACGTGCGGGAGCGGAAAGGCATCTACGCCATCGACCTGCTGAGATTCCGCGCGGCAAACCCGGACTATATCATCACCCAGGATCTCTGCGACGTCTGCGCTTTGGATTACCACGAAGTGATGGAGGCGGTGAAATGGCTCACGGCCCCTCCGAAGATCGTCTCCCTCGCGCCGACCCGGCTCGCCGACGTTCTCCGCGACATCGAGCGCATCGGCGTGAGCGCCGGCAAGCAGGTCGCCGCCAACGAGCTGGTGCGCCGGTTGGGGGAGCGGATCGAGCGCGTGCGGGAACGAGCCTCACGCGCCAGGTCGCGTCCACGCGTAGTCTGCATCGAATGGCTCGATCCCCTTTACAGCGCGGGCCACTGGGTGCCGGAGATGGTGGAGTTGGCCGGCGGCGTCGACGGCCTTGGCAAGAAGGGCAAGCCGTCCGAAGAGATCGCTTGGGAGACGGTGCGCGAATTCGCCCCTGAGGTGATCGTTCTCATGCCGTGCGGCTTCGACGTCGCGCGTACGCTGCGAGAGCTGCCGTCGGTTCAGGACCGGCCGGGATGGGGCAAGCTGCCCGCGGTGAAGGCGGGGAGAGTTTTCGCCGTCAACGGCTCCGCCTATTTCAACCGTCCCGGCCCTCGTCTTGTTGACGGGCTGGAGATCCTCGCCCAGATCGTCCATCCGGAGATTTTCTCTTCCCGGCCGCCACTGGAAGCGGCCCAGCAACTCAGTCGGCAGGCGGCAGTCAGCAGTAAGCAGCAAACAGATGTTTGAGATTTTTCCGGCATACTGCATACTGCCTACTGCCGACTTCGAATAGTCCACCACCGCCGTGGAACCTGAAGCAAACCTCCACAATGACGACCCGGCCTCCTCTCACTTAAAAGACATCTTTCGGCTAGCGATTCCCGCGATGCTGGCGATCGCCAGCGATCCGATCTTTCTCCTCGCCGATACGGCCATGATCGGTCATCTCGGCGTGGAGCCGCTCGCCGCCCGCGCAATCGCGTCGTCTCTGCTCGGCGGCGTCTACTGGGTCTTCGCCTTCCTCATCTTCGGCACCACCACTCTGGTCGCTTTTCATCGCGGCGCCGACGAGCCGGAGAGCTGCGGCGAGATCTGCCTGCACGCCCTTTTTCTCGCCGTCTCAGGAGGAATCGCGGTGGCGATTCTCGGGATTATCTTCGCGCCCCATCTGTACCGCTTGATGGGCGCGGCGCCCGAGGTGCTGGCGCAAGGCGTGGCCTATTTTCGCGTCCGCATCGCCGGAACTCCGTTCACTTTTATCTTGTTTGCCGCCGTCGGCTTTCTCCGAGGCGTCCAGGACGTGCGGACTCCGATGGCGATCGCCTTTATCGTGAACGGCCTCAACATCGTTCTCGACTACTTTTTAATTTACGGCGGGCTCGGCCTGCCTGCGCTCGGCCTCCAAGGCGCCGCGATCGCGACGCTTGCTTGCCAGATCCTCGCCGGCGTCATTTGCCTCGGTATTCTCTTTTTTTCCTCGTATGCCTCCCAATACGGGCTCGGCCGCTGGCCGTTCAACGCGCGCAGAATGCTTTCTCTGTTCCGCATCGGCCGCGATCTCGCCGTGCGCACCGGCGCGCTCCGTTTTTCGCTGGTCTTCGCCACCGGCACGGTCGCGCGCATGGGGACGGCGACTTTAACCGGCCACGAGATTGCTCTCCAGCTCTTCCTGCTCTCCTCGGACACCATCGACGGCATCGCCGTGGCGGGACAAACGCTCGCCGCCAGGCATCTGGGAAGAAACAGACCGGATCGGGCTTACCGGATGGGAAGGACGTTAATTGTTTGCGGTTCCGTGGCCGGACTTCTGTTCGGCGTCGGATACCTGCTGTTTCAGCAGCCCTTGATCGCGCTGTTTACGCGCAGCGTTGAAGTCGCCGGCATACTCGGCGTCGGGATTATCATCCTGCTAGCGCTCTGCCAGCCAATTAACGGCGCGGTGTTCGCCTCCGACGGATTGCTCATCGGGGCCCACGATACGCGCTATCTCATGTGGGCGATGCTGATCGGCGCGCTGGGTATCTTTGTCCCGATCGCCTGGGCCTCTCTCCACTGGCAGTGGGGACTCGCGGGCGTGTGGGCAGGCCTCAGTCTCTTGATGGTCTGGCGTCTGGCAACCAATCTCGCGCGCTTCTTAAGCAGGCGCTGGATACTCGCTTCGCCCGCGAGGCGCTAGCAGGGAGACGCCAGCCGCCAGTCTATTTGCGGGACCGGACTGAAATGTTTACAATGACGCGGTGAACTTCGAGCTGGTTCTGCGATCGCTCATCGCGGAGTTTGATCGTCTGCAAATTCGCTGCGCCGCGATCGGCGGATTCGCCCTGGGAGTCCTGGGCGCGCCCAGGCAGACCATGGATCTGGACTTTCTCGTGCATCGCGATGACTTGACAAAACTCGACGGGGCGCTGACGGGCCTGGGATATCGGCGGATCGTCCGCACGGAAAATGTTTCCCAATATCGCCACGACAACGAGGTTTGGGGCTCCGTGGATTTCATCCATGCCTTCCGCAAAATTTCGCTGGCGATGCTCCAGCGGGCGAAGAGCTATCCGGCTTTCGGCGGCGCGCAAAGCGTGAAGGCCGTCGAGCCGGAAGACGTGATCGGCTTAAAAGTTCAGGCCATGTCGAATGACCCGGCCCGAAAGTCGCAGGAGCTGAGCGACATTGAAAGACTCGCGGCGCGATACGGCGCTAAGCTGGACTGGGATCGGGTTCAGGAGTTTTACGACCTCTTCGGACTTGGAGAAGAAGCTAAAAAGCTAAAGGATCGCTTCGGCCATGCTCAGTGAAGAAGAGAAACAAGAACTGAAGGAAATGGCCGCCTCTTCGACGCTACGCGAAGAGTTTCGCACGCTCCGATTCAATTCCCGTGACATGGAGAGCCGCGTAAGCGTGGATCAGCTGGTTCAATGGCTGACCGCCGTGTCGCGGATTTGTCCGGACCCCGTTCAGCCGAGGCCGTTCGTCCGCTACGTCAACGTGAAGATCTAACAACCCCGGCTATGCTGCGCCCGGGTTATATAGGCGGGGGAGGAAACATGGCTCAAGTCGTTATCGTTACCGGAGGCGCGGGAGGCATCGGAAGCGCAATCTGCCGCGGTCTGGCGCAAGACGGAATGAAAGTGGTGCTCGCCGACTTTGCCGAGGAAGCAGGAAACTCGCTGGCTGAAGAGATCAAGCGGGCAGGCGGAGAGGCGCTCTTCGAAAAAGTGGACGTCGGAGACAAGGCGAGCGTAGGCCGGATGGTCGAGAGCGCGCTGGCGCGTTGCTCGCAGATTGATTTTCTGATCAACGGCGCGGGCGTGATGTCGCGCATCCCGGTGCAGGATATGCCGGAAGAGGAATGGGACCGGATCATGCGGATCAACCTGAAAGGGACTTTTCTCTGTTCCCAGGCGGTCGCGCGGCGCATGGTCCAGCGTAAAGCAGGACGCATCGTCTGCGTCGCCTCGGGGCGCGGCGTGGCCGGACAGGCGCGCGCGGCGCACTATGCCGCCTCCAAGGCCGGCGTGATCGCCTTCACCAAATCCCTCGCGATGGAGCTGGCGCCGCACAATGTCACGGTCAACGCCATCGCTCCGGGCGCGACGGACACGCCGATGTCGCGCGCGGGAGTCTCATCGGACGAAGAGTGGAAAAAGCGCGAGGCCGTGCCGCCGCTGATGGGCGGGCTCACGACCAAAGAGGAGATCGTCGGCCTGATCCGCTACCTGCTTTCGGAGCCGGCGAAATATCTCACCGGCCAGACTTTTCTGTTGCGAACGCCGAGATAGTGTAAGACTATCCGCCTAAAAAAGCCTTCCTCACTTCGTCATTTTCCAAGAGATTTTTTCCGCTATCTTCCAAGACTTTCTCGCCGATCCTAAATACATAGCCTCTATGGGCGATCTCTAAGGCCATCTGGGCATTTTGCTCTACCAGAAGATGCTGGTTCCCTTCTTGTTGATTTCGGTCAGCTTTTCCGAGCCTTGTCGTCCAAGAAAAGTCTCCGGCTATTAGACTTAGGTTGAACTCCTTATCTCATCAAGGATTCGCCTGATCTCTCGTCTTTCAGGCTCAGCCTTTAAAATCTCTTCAAGGCACGGAATGACGGCTTTCCCCAACGCTTCCAATGCATAGACTGCTCCCTCCCGGGCATCGGGAGAGTCACTAGCGAGGCTTTCTATTATGACATCAAGCGCCTCTCTGTCGTGCGTAATTCTCCACAGTGCGAAACCGCAGGTGAGCCGGAGTAACTGACCCCCCGTTTTCATGGCCTCCCTTAGTTGGGGTAGCGAGGCCTCCGTACCTGTAAGGGCTAGCTCAAGGGCAGCGCTGGCACGGCTTGCGGAGTCGCCGCTCTTAAGTCTGTGAACAAGCTCTGACTCTGATCTTATCGCATTCATACAACGGGCGTCTTTAGAATATCACCAAGCCGCTCCCTCCTCCACAGTTCGACTGTATGGAGCTCGCTATGGGGATTATCCGTTCTGGTCCGCACCCTCCGATTTTGAACCTGAGACCCGTCGGGCAGAGTCCGACCATCACCCCGAATATGATGCTCTAAATCAGGAGTCCAGGTGCCGAGCAACTGTACGGGATCGTCTTCGGAATAGATGTTATGGACCATGCTGATCGCTGTTAGGTTTGGCCCATAGTCGTCTCGGATCGGTGTGCCAAGGAGGATTAACTTGGAAATATGGATTCCGCTAGGTGCGGCTAGCTCCGATGCCTTAAAAACTACATTCCCCCCATGGCTGTGGGCGATCAGCGTTACTCTTTCCGCCGGATGGGTTTTGAGCCATCTGATCAGGTCCATCGCTCCTTCCTCTCGACCCTCCGGCGTATTCGCGCCCGACCAGCTGAAGGCATTCGGTCCTTTGTAAAAATCCCCGGCTATGGAGTCGATGTAACGAGGGAAATCTGACGGCCATCGCCACCAGTCTTCGTCTTCTGCCCACGTCCCATGAATGATGGTCGTAAGGGAAGGAATCTTACGCTCCACAGATACCTCGCGTTCTCCCCACGCCTCCTCGGGTGCTGCATGGCCTTCTATCCGTGCAAGGGTGAGAGATGCGAGTCTCCTGACAGTGAAGTCAGGCTGGTCTAAAAGTTTCCTTATGGCAGGTTTCGCTTTGGGATCTGCAAGGTCTGACAGGAGGTGAAGGGCTGGCTGCTGGACTGCCTTTTCCCGGAGCGCCCTGATCAGAAGCTCGAGCGTAGGAGGGCCGACGGCAGACAAGGCATACATAGCTGCCACACGTGTATCCGCTTTAGAGGTTCTAAGACCTTCCAAAAAAAAGGCTACGCATTCCTTTGCTTTAGTCTCTCGCCAAATTTCAAAAGCACGCTGAATGGTCTTAGGGTTGGGACGACCCAAGGCAGGACGTGCTAAACGCTGGGTTGGTTTTCTGGTTTGCATCTGGCTTCCGGTCATATGGTTTCTCTCCGATCTTCTCCTTCCCCTTCTCGTGGGTTTCTACCTGATTTCCATGAATTCACGCGGATTCTATGTGATAAGACGCGGCCTGACAAGCACTTTTTTACAGGCTCAAGGGGCCTCAATTTTCGAACCCTAACGGCCTGTGGCAGCCAGGAATCGTCTGGGAGAGAACTCCTCTCCGCTCCCGCTGTGCGGATCTCGGATCAGCTTCGCGGCCAACGCGCCTACGGCGGAGCTGGTCGTAACTCCGTGGCCACCAAGACCCGCAACCCAGAAGAAGCCTTTGATCTTGGGGTCCCAGCCGATCACAAAGCGGCCGTCGTCGGAGAGCGTTCTAAGCCCGGCCCAGCTCCGCTTGATCGCTATCTCGGTGAGCGCGGGAAAATGGCGATGGATCTTTTCAAACAATAGCTCGGTCACTGACTCATCCGTCGGCGTATCGCCGGGGAGCATCTCTTGTTGATCGCAGGGACAGACCAGCAGGCCGGCGGCTTCCGGCCGAAAATAGAGATCGTGCGTGATGTGCCAGACAAACGGCCACTTTCGATCCACCCAAGGGAGCGGCGCCGTCACGAAGAGATGGCGCCGGTAGGGATGGAGCGGCGGCTCGACCGCGCCGGCGAGCCGCGCGATCGCGACAGCCCACGCCCCGGAGGCATTGATCACCGTCTCGGTTGCGATCGCGCCGTCGCTGGTGCTAAGTCCCGTGACACGACCTTGTTCAACCTCAAATCCTCCGACCGAGCAGCCGTAGCGGACGCGAACGCCGCGCGCCTGCGCGGCCTTGAGATAACCGGTGAGCAGTGCGTGGATGTCGACCACTCCGTCCGTGAGGCACCAGACCCCGCCGTCGAAGTCCGCGCCCTTGAGCGCGGGGACAAACTCCGTCGCTTTGTCCTTGGACCAGGATTCGACGCCGACGCCCATCTGCCGCGCCGTTTCGGCGTCGCGCGAGAGCTTCTCCCAACCCTCTCCGCTCCCAAGAAGCAGCGACCCGTTCTGCTCGAAACCTACGGGCACGGGCCAATCGGGGGGCAGCGCGCGTAGAAACGCCGCGCCTCCGCGCGTGAGCGCGGCCAGCGCGGGGTCCGACACCACCTGGCGCACCATCGCCGCATTGCGCCCGGAGGAATGAAAGCCGGCCACGGCCTCCTGCTCCAGGATCGTGATATCCTTGACGCCGCTCAGCGCGAGGTGGTAGGCGGTGGCGGCGCCGGCGAAGCCCGCGCCGATAATAACATATTGAGATGAGGTCACGGAGAAACTCTTGCCCTACGGCAGGGGGAAAATCCGTTTGCCACTTTCCTCTTCATCCAGCAGTATCGCCTTCGTGGGGCAGAGCTTGGCCGCCAGCAGAATCTTCTGGTCGGTGTCGCCCGTCGCGTCGAGCACGACGGAGATAAATTTCTCGTCGAGCTTGAACACCTTCGGCGCCGCCTGCATGCACTTTCCATATCCCTCGCACTTCGCCCGATCGACGGTGATTTTCATGGACGCCTCCCGTGACTCTTGTTTAGCTCATTCCCGCCTTTTCGGCCACCTCTTAACCTTTCCTTACCCGGCGGAGCCGCTCACACCCCTCTATTTGCTTCTCCCCCCGACTGCGCTATAGTTAGCCGCGATGAGGGTCCACCGCTACACGCACTGGGACGGCACCCAGGAGATCCGCTTCCCGACCTCCGAAGACCTGCTCAAACATCTCTCCGATAGTTTTTTGGAAGAGGAAGGCGTGCGCCGGGCGCTTCGCGACCTGCTCCGCCGCGGCCTCACGTCGGAAGACGGCGCGCGCTCGGTCAAAGGGCTGCGGGATTTTCTGCGGGAGGCCGAGGAGAAGAAAAAGGAGCTGCTGGAAAAATATTCGCCCGACTCTTTCAAGCTCACGCCCGAAGAGGCCAAGGCGATGAGCGACAAGCTCAACAGCCTGGCGGAAAAGCTCGAAGCCTACCACGAAAAAATGCGCAACTTCATGGAGCGCCTCTCCGGCCGCTACGCCCAGGACATGGACGAGCTGTCGCGCCGGATGCAGGAAGCTTTTCAGCGCTACCAGGAGTTGCGGAACCGCCTCGGCGATCAGATCGCGCAACGCAAGGCGCAGCGTCAACAGCAGCCCGGCGGCCAGGGCCATCAGGACCTCATGGAGATGCTCGACCGGATGAACCGGATGCTCGACGACGAGAACTTTCTCAAAAACCTGCCGAACATGCTCGACGCCGCGGTCGACGATCTCGACAACCTGCTGGAGAATTTGGACTCGCTCACCCAGGACCAGCTCGGCCAACTGAGCGACGCGCTCAGCCAAATGGAGCAGCTCCAGCAACTGCTCAACCAGTACCCTTTCAGCGGTTCGCAGCAAATGGGCATGGGCGAGGCGGGCCAGATCCTCGGCCAGCTCCGGCGGCTGGAGCAGTTTCTCCGTTGGGGACAGAGAGGGATGGCGGACCTGGCCGACCTCAATCTCGACGAGATACGCGAGCTGCTGGGCGACGAAGCTTACGAGCAGCTTAAGTATCTCAAGGGGATCGAGCAAATGCTGGAAGAGGACGGCTTCCTGATGCGCACCGCGCACGGCCTCAAGCTCAGCCCGAAGGGGATGAGAAAGCTCGGCGACAAGGCGCTGAGAGAAATTTTTCAGATGCTCAACCGCAACCGTTGGGGCGGGCACGACACGCGGCTGAGAGGCCAGCAGGGGGACCGGCTGGAGGAGACTAAACCGTACGAGTACGGCGACCCTCTCGACCTCAAAATCAGCGAGACGCTGATGAACGCGCTCGAAGGCGGCCGCAGCGTGCCGATCAGGATCGGGCCGAAGGATTTCGCGGTGCACCGGCAGGAGTTTTCCACCGACTGCGAGACGGTCCTGGCGATCGACGTGAGCTATTCGATGCTGATGAACGACGCGCTCCACGCCGGAAAAAAAGTCGCGCTCGCGCTCCACCGCCTGATCGAAACGAAATATCCACAGGACGTCCTTCATCTGGTCGCGTTCCGCTCCAACGCCAAAGTCATTCAGGCGCACGATCTCCCCTCCATCGTGGCGATCACCTATTTCATGGAGCACGGCACGGACATCAAAGAGGCGCTGCGCTTTTCCCGCCAGCTCCTGGGCTCGAAGAAGGCCGCGAACCGCCAGATTATTCTGATCACGGATGGAGAGCCGACGGCGGTGACGCTCGACCGCGGGGGGCGAGTCCATAGCGGCTGGGGATCCGCCCTGCTTCACGAGCGGATCGTGCGCGAGACGCTGAAAGAGGTTAAGCGCTGCACGCAGAGCGGGATCAAGATTAATACGTTTATGCTCGGAACGGAATACTATCGGCGCGGCTTTATCGACCAGCTCTCGCGGCTCAACACCGGACGCGTCTTCTACACCTCGCCGGACCAGATCGGCAACTACATCGTGGTCGACTACCTCGCCAACAAGCGCAAACGCATCGGCAGAACCTAAAGTGATGGGAATTGGTTTTTGCGCTACGACATGGCGACGTGGCGAATGGCCGGCACATGCTAGACCCCGTTTGGCGACTCGCGAGACGGGCCCGCAACATCCCGCGCCGCCTCGCCCTTGTCGGAATGCGGCTCCCGCCGCTCCGGCGGCTCCTGCGCTTCTTGCTCGACCTGCCGTTTGACCCGTACGACTCCGGGTTTCGCGCCGATCCGTACCCCTTCTACCACCGGCTCCGCGAGCGGGCCCCGGTGTACCGGAGCCCGTTCGGCGTTTGGTTCGTGACCCGCTACGCCGACGCCGTCGCTTTGCTGACCGACCCGCGCTTCAACCACCCCGACCACCGGGCCCAAGCACAGCACCCCCAAGCGGGTGGCGCGCTCGCGCTGGTGCGTAGCAACATGATGATCACAAGGAACCCACCGGACCAGACCCGGCTCCGGCGCGTCGTCGCCGACGTGTTCACGGCTTCGTTCGTGGCCGACCTTCGCCCGCGCATCCAAGCAGCAGTCGATCTGCTCCTGGACCGCGTGGAGAAGGCCCGGCGGATGGACGCCGTTACGGACTTCGCCGCTAAGTTGCCAGTCGCCGTGATCGCCGGGGCGTTCGGCATCCCATCCGACGATGCAGCTCGCTGCCAGACATGGGCTCGCCCCATGTCGGTCTTGTTTGATCTTGCGCCGACGCGGGCCGAGCTCGCAGGCGCCGAGGCCGCGGTCGGGCGTATCGCCGAATATTTCCGGGGGCTCATCGGCGAGCGGCGCAAGTGGCCGGGCGCCGATCTGATCAGCGCGCTTGTTCAGGCGCAACAGAGCGAGGGTTGCCTGGACGACGACGAGTTGCTCGCGAACTGTATCTTGCTTTTCATCGCCGGCTATGAGACCACGGTGGCCTTTGTCGGCACCACGATCCTCACCCTGCTGCGCCACCCCGCCGCGTGGAAAGCGCTTGGGTCCGACCCCGGACTGCTCCAGAGCGGTGTCGACGAGCTCCTGCGCTATGAGTCCCCGATCCAGACTTTCGGGCGCCAGGCGCAAGAGGACGTCGTCCTCGGGGAAAAGCGAATCCGTCGCGGGCAAACCGTGCTCGTGCTTGTGGGCGCGGTGAATCGCGACCCGGCAAAGTTTCCGGATCCCGACCGTTTCGATCTCGCCCGCCGGAACAACCATCACCTCGCATTCGGCCACGGCATCCATGCCTGTCTTGGCCAGGGGCTGTCCCGGCTGGAAGGTCAGGTCGCGCTTGAAACGCTGGTGCGGCGCTTTCCAGGCTTGCGGCTCGGCGACCGGCCGCCGGTGTGGCGGGCCGAGTTCGCAATCCGGGCTCTCGACTCGCTCCCGGTGGCGTGGTGATCAACCGCGTGGCCAGCGCGCCCGAATCCTCGCGGAGAGACGCAGGAGAAAAAAGGCGAGGACCGGGATGCGCGTCAGGCGGTTGCGGAGGCGGACGGCGAATCCGGCGAACGGGTCGCGCTCGACGAGCCGCTCCTTGACGTGCCGCGATAACCACCGGAGGTACGCGGCGGCCGCGCGCGCGTCGGCGACCTGATCCACCCCCTCCCGTGCGAGCTCCGCACGGGCCTCCTCATATAGACCGACAAGCTGAGGAACTATCTGGTCGGCGTCGGCCACGGAGCGCGCCCAGCGGGTGAGTTCCGCCGCGTCCGCGGGGTCATACCGGTCCATCTCCCGCAGCAGGGCGTCGACGCCGAGCGGAGAGTACCACTGCATGAAATTGCCTTCGAGCGTCCAAAGCACTTTCGCATTCTCCGTCGTAACCATAGGACCGATGCCGAAAGCGTCACAGACGATGACCGCGGCGCCGACAACGGTCGCTTCCAACGCCGCGCGCCCTTTGGCAAAGACGACGTCGTAATCGCCGAGGTCCCGCTCGGGCCGGCGGACCGGGCGACCGGCCCCGTATCCCATGACGTCGAGGGACAAGCCGCGGCGTGTGCACGCCTCCCGCACCACGGGCAGGTGCGTGTCCTCGCGCGCATAGTGGCTCAGGACCAGCGCTCGGCGCGGCGTCTTCGGTAGCGGGCCGCGTGGCTTGAACCGATCGAGGTCGACAAAATTCGGGATCAACCGCACCCGCTCGGCCGGGATCCCATGCCGGCGAGCCATGGTGTCACGCGTCGGCCCATCGACGGCTACATAGCGCAGGACTCGAGGGTGTCGCACGGGAACATCGAGCCATTCCGTCCAGCCGTGCGCCACGAAGACCGCCGGCGTGGCCGGAAAGTGGAGTAGAGCTGTCATCGCCTCCATGTTGTGGTGGCAGTGGAGGATGTCGGGAGTCCACGGCGCGGCGGCCAAGTCGTCCACCACCGAGATCCCGACGGCGCGGAGTTCCTGAGCTGCCTCGCCCAGGAGATTGCTGTAAACCGCAACCTCGTGTCCCATGCGACGGAGCGTAACGCCGAGGTCGCGGATGTAGGTGTCCGTGCCTGAGGGAATGGTGAGGGTGGCGTTGGTGACCAGAACACGCATCGGAAGCTCGATCAATATTTGGGTTTGGTTGAACGACGCAATCGGAGCACGACCGTCATGGTCCTCGGCCGAACCTTTGTCTCCTTGCCCCTTTTACCATTTGGATATAGAGGCGGTCCAGCTTTTCCTCAGCGAGATGGGCAGCAGGATCGCCGCTCCTCCGAAACCCGCGACCGCAGCCAGCATAGACGCCACGAAGGCGGCTGCACCGAGCATCAGCAGGTTTGAAATATCAGCCATCGAAAAATCAACTTCACCACTCTTTCGGAACCGCCGCGCTTCGGTCTTTTCGACTCAGGTTCCGCATCTCACAACCAACACGGAGCAATGGGCATGATCAACAACCTTGTCCACCGTGGCACCGAGGACTCGTCTCCTTAGCGCGGAATGCGGATTCGTTCCCAGCGCGACGAGGTCGGCGCCCAAATCCTCCGCAACCCTTAAGATCACATCGCCGGGCTTGCCGAAATCTATATGGACGCTTGCGGATAAGCCCTGTTGATGCAAATGGGCCGTGGCCTGTTCCATGATCTTTGAATAAAAGCCGCTTGCCTGCTCCCTTGCTTCCTCCACTTCGCTCACCGTCTCCGCATATTCCGGGATTCTCCCGACCGCCAGGAGATGCAGTTCGGCCGCAGCAGCCTTGACCATCTCGGCAATCTTGTCCAACGCAAGTTTCGCGCCGTCGGAACCGTCGTAAGCCAGCAGGATTTTATGAAACATCTTGTTTCCCTCCCTTCGCTTCGAACAAAACGTCGCGTTCGCGTCCTTTGGGCTCGAAGAACGCCTGAGCAATCAGTGTCGGGACGATAGCCGTTAGAATCACCACCACAACGAGAATGGAATACTGATCTTTGTTGATGATTCCGTGCGTCAGGCCATATAAGGCTGAGATCGTTCCAAAAGTAAGCCCGGTAGACATCATCAGGTTCGTGTAAAGGTTGACTCTTCTGGCGAAACCAAAAGCCGCCCCGGCCGGATAGAGGCCGAGAAACTTGGCCGCAGTCTTGGAGAAAAAGAAGAGAACGACGAGTCCGAGGCTTGCCAACACCGCCTTTAAGTCAACCAGGCTTCCCGCCTTGAGGAAGTAAAACGGGGTCAGCAAAGCAAATGTGGTCGCTCGCATCCGTCGAATCAGCTCCTTGTTTGCCAGAAAGGTGTCGGCGAGAACCATGCCCACGAGGTACGCGGGCAGGACTCCTTCGCTTCCGCCGCTGACAGCCACGTATGCAAGCAGCAAGAGGACCAGATAGACGTACTTGACTTCGGGTTCGCTCGAGTGGGCATTGACTCTAGTCAGATAGAAACGGGTGAACTTCGGCAACAACCAGAGCGCGACGATCGTCGCGCCGACAAAGATCCAAAAGCGCAGGCCAAAGCTTGTGAAGAGCAAGCCCAGCGCTATAACCGTGCCGAGATCGGTTACGAAGCAGGCGGCAAGAATAAGTTTACCGATGGGTTTCTCGTTGAGGCCGCTATCGATCATGACGGCGTAGACGACCGCCACGGATGTCGTGGACAGCGCCAAGCCAGCGATTTGGGCGGCGCTTTGTTCCCAGCCAAGAAGGAACTGCGCTGCAAACCAGCTTAAACCAAAGGGCGCGGCGAAACTTAGGATGCCGAAAACCAGACTTTCCTTCCAGAATTTTTTTAACGTCCGGCTTTCAAGTTCCGCGCCGGCAAGAAACGTGAGGACGAGGGCGCCGAAGCTTGCGAGAAAATTGATCCATTCGCTGATCTGCGGGTGGATGGTGTTTCCGGCAACGATCCCTACGACAAGCTCAATCAGCGCGACTGAAATCCCGACTTTTAGGGAAATAAGACTTGAAACTAAGGCGAGGCTGATCCAGACGACCGCCTCCCCCCAGAGCTGCTCCATGACCCTACCTCCTGAATGAAAGCAGGCGTCATCAGCCTTGGCTGGCGGTTAGGGGAGAACGCCATCTCCGCGAATGGATTTTACGTATCAGATTAAATCGTTACTTTCAATGCCGGCTTTTCTACACGTCTGGGACCCCCTTACCCCCGGATGAGAAACCCCAGCCCGGCGATGAGCAGCGTCGCCTCGATCAGGAGTACGAAGATCCGCTCCGGCAGCCGGTCCAAAATCCTTTTCCCAACGAACGAACCGAGAATCATAATCGATCCGAGCACCAGCCCCACCGTGATGCCGGTGGTCGTCAGGATGGCGGTGCTCTTATAAGCCGCCAACTTGGTGACGTGCATCACCACCGTAGCGAGCGCCTCGGTCCCGATGAGGCCGCCTTTTACGAGACCGTAAGCTAGAAAGAACGGGATCATGATGGGTCCGACGCTTCCCAAAAGGGCTGAAAGGAAGCTGAAGACAGCGCCGAGAATGGGGAACGCGCGCAGCGGAACTCGGAGCGTGCTGCCCTTGCCGATATGCCGATAGAGCACTACCCCGATCAGAAAGATTCCCAGAATCCGAGTAAGAAATGAGAGCGGCGCCGAGGCAAAGAGGAATCCGCCGACGAGCGCGGCGGGCACGCCGCCGAGGGCGAACCAGCCGACAACGCGAAACTCGAGTTCGCCTCGATTGAACCAAACACGGCTCAAGTTGCCGATCAGCTGTGCCACGGTCAGGATGGGGATGGCGTCGCGTACGCCGAAGACCAGGACCAGGATCGGCAACAGTACAGCCGCGCCTCCAAAGCCGGCAACCGCGGCCAGTGTGGACGCAAGGAAAGCGGCGGCACCGAGCAGAGCCACGTCACCCGCGTATAAATTCCCTGCCATCTTCGCTTACGCTCTCCCCGTTTCTCCGATTCCCCCCTGCTCCCTTGCTCCCCTGCTCCCCTGCTCCCTCTCAGCCCTCCTCCGTGACGAGCACCAGCACGCCCGTATAGGCCAGCAGGTGATTCTTCCCTCCCAGCGGGCCCATCTCGAAACTGCCGAACATGCCGATCAACGGGAAATCGCCCAGCGCCCGGCGGATATACGCGCTGTCGATCCCGTCCAACCCGTAGAGCGACCTGCCGCGGGCGCAGCAGTTGAAGTAAAACCCGAAGCCGGGAGTTTTGCCGCCGAGGGTCTGTAGCTGGCGCTCAAGCATCTGGCCGAGATCTTCGCGCGCCCGCTCGCCGTCGCGCAGCGTGAACACCATCCGCTCCCCTTCAAAGACCTCTTCGCCGACGGCCAGAATCCCCTTTTGCGGATCGAGGCCGGCGATGTTTCGCACCAGATATTCTCCCGCGCCGACGCTGTTCCGCCGCCGGTCCGCCGGCAGGCCGACAAAGACATAAGCTAGCGCGCGCTCAAGATTTTCCAGCAATGGACCTTTGATGACTCGCGCGAAGATTTCAAAGGCGGGCTGGTGGTCGAGCTCGAAGATGAGATTGCCCTCGGCCTTGGTGATGGTCATTGGCGCGGAGACGGGCCGGCAGCCCTGCGTGATGCCGTTCGATGTCGCGAAGGGACCGGAAAGAGAAAAGCCGGAGAGCGCGTTGGTCGCGATCTTGTCGCCACAGAGTTGAAACGTCATCCCCTGGCTCCCGTTCTCCGAAGAGCCCGCGCCGACCACCGGAACAAAGCCCGCGGTCTTGGCGATCCCGTCAAACAGGCGCTGCGGCCGCCCGTTGTACGGGTCCGGAAAGGCGACCAGGAGAGATTCTCCCCCAGCGCCGGCTCGCGCGGCGCGGCCAAGCTCGTCGCCTATCTCCTCCTCGCGACCGCGTAGGGGATGAAACAAAAACGGGCGGGCGCGGATGTTCTCCGATGCGAGAACCATAACCGCCAGCCCCGCGCTCCCTTCAACTTCCCCTTCGCCGGTCAAGATGCCCGCCGCGCTCGATCCTACAAGCTGGTCCGTGCAGGCAACGCGCTGGATCGCCGCGGTCAGCGTTTGCCAGTTCGCCAGATGATCGACCGTGGAAAATACGAGAACAAAATCAGCCCGGTCGACGCCAGCCCGAGCTATCGCCTGTGTCGCGGCCTCTTCGGCGGCCCGCTCCGTGAACGTGTGGGATGATAGTCCGGCGCCGGCGCGAAGCATGGGTGCAATCTAGTAGAAACGTCCAACGCCGGTCAAGTCGGCATCCTATTGCCGTCTCTTTTCATAATCTGCTATAAGGGCGGGCATGCGCGTGGTCCAGATCCCTCTGCTGCGGGATAACTATGGCTACCTGATTGTTTGTGAAGAGACGGGCGAGGCGGCGGTGGTGGACCCCTCCGAGGCCGAGCCGGTCCTGCGCTCCGTGGAGCGGGAGAAGGTCGCTCTCAAGGCGATCCTCAACACCCACCACCACCGGGACCACACCGGCGGGAATAGCGGGATCCTGGAGCGGCTGGCGCTGGAAGTTTACGGCCACAAGAACGATCAGGGAAGGATCCCCGGACTGACGCACCCGGTTGACGAAAGGGATGAGATTGTCGTAGGGAGACTCAGGGGTAGAGTTCTGTTTATTCCAGGACACACAAAAGGCCATGTCGCCTATCTGTTCGACGACAATCTTTTTTGCGGCGACACGCTCTTCACCGCCGGATGCGGCCGTCTGTTCGAAGGCACCGCGGAACAGATGCACGACTCGCTCAAAAAGCTCATGGCGCTCCCGGGGAATACGATGGTTTACTGCGGCCACGAATACACGGAAAAGAATCTTGAATTTGCCCTGACGGTCGAGCCGAATAACCCCGCTGTCGCAAAACGGCTTGACACGGCGCGCAGCCTCAGAGCCAAAAGAGATTCTACCGTCCCTTCGACGATGGCCGAGGAGTTGGAAACCAACCCATTTTTACGCTGGCATAGTCAGGAGATTCAAAGTAACTTGAGGCAGCAGTTTCCGGCTTTGCCTTTAGACCCAATTTCGGTGTTCGCTCAGGTGAGACAACTCAAGGACAAATTCTAAACGGGGGCAACCCCAAAGGAGGCTAGCATGAAGGAGACGACCTATTTGTGGCACATTGTGCCGCTCAGGCTGTGGATCGGCTACTTTCTGCTCCAGCAGGGGACCAGAAAATTCGAACGCGACTTTCCCCAGGGGGACTGGATCACCCGTCAGATTGGAAACCTGGACAAGGTGGAGATTTACGGCTGGTACAAGTCACTCCTCGTTGACTTCGTGGTCCCCAACCGCGAGCTCTTCGGCAACCTCGTCATGTGGGGCGAAATCCTGGTCGGGTTTTGTCTCGTCGTGGGACTGCTCACCCGCTTCAGCGCGATCATTGGCCTGTTTATGCTGGTCAACTACTCCTTGGGGCCCGGCATGGCGAGAGGAGGAGCGGTCCTGTCAACGCCGCTGACCTTCATTGCCTCGTTCGTCGTTTTGATCCTGTCCAATCCGGGGAGAGTTATGGGACTGGATGCGCTGTTGTTCCGCAAAAGAGTCCAGACGGGTCAAGGATAGGACAAACATCGGTCTCGGCACGTGGAGGAAAATCTCCAAACAGCGAGGGTCGCTCCTGCGCCGCCGGAGCAGTACGTAAGGCTTTTTAAAGCTTAGTAAGGTAAGTAGTCACCGAAGCGTCGGAGGCCAGCTCAATGGGTAACGTCACGACGTTGGCTTGCCCCGTTCGACAGGCAGATTCTGATCGTTCCAGTCCAGCATCCCGCCCTTGAGATTCGAGACGTGCTCGAAGCCGAGTCCGGTAAGGAGGGCTGCCGCAGTGGTGCTCCGCACCCCGGCCCGGCAAATGGCGATGACGTGTTTCTCCTTGCATTTCTCCAGCTCCGCGGCCCGTGCGGGGAGATCTTTAAGGGGGATGAGCAGGCTTCCAAGAATATGCCCGAGTTCGCCGTCGTATTCTTCCGGTTCTCGCACATCGACAAGCAATGGGGGTGGTGAAGCACTCAAAAGGGTTTGCACTTCTTCGGCGGTCATTTGGCGGACTTGGTTTAGCTTGCCCAAGGTTGGGAAGGCAATTCGGTCGTCCTCCAGGGCAGATTGGTTGGGCTGGAGCACCTCCTGGATTTTATCCGGGAGAGGAAAACCCAGATTGCTCATGAGCTCGATGTACTCTTCGCGCGTCCGACCTGAAACGCGCGGATTGAAACGTTTCTCCTCGCCGATCGTGGAGTGAGTGTTGCCTCGGTAGTCGTGGGCGGGAAAGACCAGGGTCTCGTCCGGCAGGCGAAAAAGCTTCTGCGTGATCGAGTCGAATTGCTCTCCGGAATCCCCACCGGCGAAATCGGACCGTCCAGTGCCCCGGATGAGGAGGGTATCGCCGGTGAATACTCGGCCTCCCGTATAGATACTCATGCTGTCGGGCGTATGACCCGGCGTATAAATCACTTGCAGCTCAATGTCTCCAACGGCATGCCGCTGCCCGTCCTCGACGTGGATGTCCACGTGGGGCGCAGGCGCCCGGCGGTGCATGATGACTTTGGCGTCCGTCAAGGCGTTGAGCTCGAAGCTGGCGGTACGGTGGTCGGCGTGGGTGTGAGTGTCGATGACGGCGTCGAGTCTACAGCCATAGTAGGCAAGTGTCGCAAGATAACGATCGATCTTTTCCTTGACGGGATCGATCAAGGCGGCCTTGCGCGTGTCCTCGCAGGCGATGAGGTAAGTTTTACATTTGCCGTGGTTGAGCTCGCGAAACAACATGGTGATCCCTCATATCTCCAGGCGTCGCCAGATCTGCCATCGTTCTTTACCGGCAAACACCGGAACCGAGCTGTAAGTTTTTTCCTCCGCCTCGAGCACGAACCGCCCTTTCAGAAGATCGTCAAGTTCTCCTTCGCCTAAACCGAAGGGTGGTCCACTCTCGCTCGCGTCATAAAAGAAAAAACCGAGGACGAGCCCGCCCGGACGGAGCAGCTCGGATACTCGCGTGCGATAAGCCGGCCGCAAGCGTCGCGGCAGCGAGCACAAGAAGGCCCGTTCATAGATGATGTCGAAAGGGATAGTGCCGAAGTCATATTGAAAGAAATCACCAAGACGCACAGCGCGCTGCAATGGCCCTAACGCGCGAGCTGCGGCAGCCACAGCCTCCGGGCTAAAGTCGATGGCGATTACTTCGTACCCAGCCTCGTGGAACGCGACAGCCTCGTACGCGGCGCCACAGCCGGGGATCAGCACCCGGCCTCCTCCAGAAGCTCCGGCCAAGTACTTGGCCAACTCGTGTGGAACTCCGCCCGCATCCCATGGCATTCGCCCCTCGCGAAATCGAATGTCCCAGAACTCAGGCGCTGACGGGTCGCTCGCCGTTGCCATTGGAGTCTTTTCTGCTGTCACCTAACTATTAAGTCTGCTGCCAGCTCTTCCCGCAGTGTATGTGGTACTTCCGCAATCTGAGAAGAGCAAAATCTGCTGCAATATCCATCATTGACTCGCGCTTTGTCAATATCTCTCCCCGACAAACGCAGCCCGTCCGGCGGTGTATGCGGTTAGGCAAAAATTAGGTGCACCTGTATCCGCAGATAGAGGCATCGGTTGCCTCTGGCAAGCGACCAACAAATGCCGTAAACTTGGTTCATCAGGAGGAAAATCCATGGCTATGCAAGCGCATGTGGCAAGAGCAGAGCACGCATTAACCCTGACGCAGCGTCGTGCCTATATGACATTGCCACTCGAAGAGCGCCGCAAACGCCTCGCTGCGCAGGCGGAGCGGATGGTCGAGCACTACGAGCAGGAGACGGAGCGGACTGAGCGCGAAGCGTGGCAGGGCGGCGACATTGTCGAACCCTAGTCCCGCCACCCCGCGACGGGGAGAAATCTGGCTCGTCAACTTCGATATCCGCCCGCTGTAGCATCTCGAAATTAATTCCCTGTCACGCAATCTACTCTCGCGAAGATCTCTTTGAGCCGAGCTACGACCGGTGCAGGCAGCGGAGGTTTTGTGAGCGATTCGATGTTGGCCTTGAGATGCTCCCGGCTGCCGGTCCCGCTCAAGACCACGTGAACCCCCGGCTCGTGGCGGCAGAACCGATACGCGCCATCGAC
>MGSS01000137.1:0-27485 GCA_001798595.1 Deltaproteobacteria bacterium RIFCSPLOWO2_12_FULL_60_19
TTTCTTGATCTGCGCTTCTTTGTCCTCGCGCTTCTGCGCCGCAGCGAGAACCTGCGCAACCTCTCCGGCGGCAACGACCACCACGCCGTCGCCGTCGCCCACCACGAGATCGCCGGCGTTGACGGTCACGTCGCCGATCTTAATCGGCTCGTTGATCCGCCCGCGATCGTTCTTATCCGTGCCGCGAATCGACAGCCCGCGCGAGAAAACCGGGAATCCCAGTTCGCGAATCAACGCCCCGTCCCGCACGCAGCCGTCGATCACCAGGCCGGCGATCTTTTTGGCCTGCGCGGCGACCGTCATGATCTCTCCGAAGTAGCCCGCCTCGTAGCCGCCGCCCACTTCGACGACCAGAATATCGCCCGGCCGCGCCCCGGCGATCGCTCGGTGCAGCGGCAGATTATCCATCGGCGCGGCACCGACGGTCAGCGCCGGGCCGCACACCTTCATCTCCGGAAAAATCGGCCTGATTCCATAGGGCAGCGCGCCGCGCCTGCCCATCGCCTCGTGCAGCGTGGCGGATGAAAACGTGGCAGCTTGATGGATAAGTTTCGGGTCTAAAGGCATTTCATTTCTCCTGATTACAATCGAAGACCTCCGTTACCCTTCGACAAACTGCTCAGGGCGAACGGAGGGGTAGCTGAGAACTTGCGGGATTTTCCGCTCCGGTGGAGCTTTATCGAAGCATGAGTCGGCCGCCCACACATCACGACCGCCCGCCTGGGAGTCTCTCGGAGGGACGATGCGTGGGACGCGAGGTATCGATCGTACCTTCCGGCTAATCTCACGACTTCGGAGCAGCGTAACACCGACGTATCGCATCGGCCCGGAGAGAGATTTCCAGGCGGGCTAACGGTTTTCAACGGCCAGTATTACTTCGCGGCGCGGCGCTGCAATTCGTGATACCCGTATTTTTTGCGCACTTCATCCAAGCGCATGCCGCCGAGAGCCTCCGACAGAATCCGATCCTCCGCCTGCGAGATCGACTGCGCCAGCGCGAGGACCTCTTCTTCCCTATCCTGCGGCACGACGACGACGCCGTCGTCGCTACCGATCAGAATATCGCCGGGGCGAACCTGAACATCCCCCAAGGACACGGGCACGTTCGTCCCTTCCACCTGCACGCGGTCTTTCCCCGTGCGCATGAAGCGGCCGCGGCTGAAGATCGGGTAGCGCAGCTCGAAACTACGCGCCACGTCGCGGCAGACGCCGTGGATCACCGTCCCCGCGATGCCGCGCTTGTGGGCGATCGCCGTCAGGATATCTCCCCAAACCGTGCAATCGAGCCGCCCGCTGTTGTCGAGCACGATCACGTCGCCGGGCGTCACATCGTCGATATAGTCTCCGACCGTCCCCTTGACCGAGCCGACTGGAATGTACTTGATCGTAAAGGCCCGTCCCACCATCCGGTTGCCGACGGCGAGCGACGCGATGCCCAGACATGCGCCGTGCAGGCCGAGGCGGTCCAACGCGTCCGAAACCGCGGCTGCGGAAAGTTTTTTAAAAGCTTCTACTCGCGCATCCATGATGATTTATTTCTCCTTGTCCTTTGCCAGCATCGATTCGTATCCGAGTGTCTCCATGACCTCGACCACCGAGCGGCCGCTGCGGATACCCTCGGCCATCTTCGCCTCGTGCGCGGCGACTTTCTCGGCTTCGGCGACAACCTCGGCCGCCCGCGCCGCCGGAATAATCACCACACCGCTCCCGTCGGCGATGACCAGGTCTCCCGGATGAACCTGAACGTTGCCGAACTCGATCTCTTCGTTGATCGTATCCTGCATGATCCGCCCGCGCGCGGTCAGCGGCACCACCGCGCGCGCGTACACCGGAAAGCCCACGTCGCGGCTCTCGTCCACGTCGCGGCAGGCGCCGTCGATCACTACCCCGCTGAGTCCTTTGAGCTTCGAGGCGAGTGAGAGAAGCCCGCCCCAGGCGGAGACGTCGGGCCGCCCGCCGTTGTCCACGACGAGAATATCTCCCGGCTTAGCGGCCTCGATCGCCGGCGTGCAGAGATGCTTGGTCGATTTCACCAACCCGACGGGTTTCACCTTGACCGTCACCGCCCGGCCGACGATGCGCGGGCAGGGCCAGACCGGGTGAATCCCGGTTGTGGTTCCGCGCAGAGCCAACCGGTCGAGCGCGTCCGACGCCGCGCATGTGTCGAGTTTGGAAAGTCTTGCGACTAATTCATCTTGAGCCATCGCTTACACCTTTTGACCTTCTTCACGATAAAAGCCGAACGCGTCGAGGATGGGCCGGTCGTTCATGCCGAATAGCATCGCTGGCTCGCGGCCGCTGTTGCCGTGCGAATGCCAACGCCAGAGTGGAACCGTGAACGAATCCCCCGTCTCCCATTCGTGGCGCTCGCCGTCGATCACCGTAAAGCCCTTCCCTCGGAAAACATGATAGATCGCGCTGCTCGTATGCCGGTGCTCTTTCGTGCTCTCTCCCGGCCGCAGCATCTGCATCTCGCAGGAGACGGTCGGCAGCGTCGGCCCGCCGTTGAGCGGATCGACGTAGCGCAGGAGAATACCGTCATACGGATCGCCCGGCCTCTCGCCCAATGCGCTCAGAGTTTTCTCCGTCTCCTCCCACCGGTAACGGTAAGGCGGAGGCTGAATGGATTTCGCGCTCACCCAACTGGGGCGCGCTGCCGCCAGTTCGAACGTGGACATGCTCACGGGTCGCGACTGCGGCTGCTGATCTTTTTCATAGCGTTCGCCGAACGCGGCCTCAAGAAATCTCAGAAACGGGCCATCGGCGCCGTCGAGCCAGATGATCGGCTTAGCCGAGCCGTTGTAATGGTCGTGCCAGGTGAGGCCCGGCGTCGTGATGAGGTCGCCCGGCTCCATCGGGAACGGCTCGCCGTTCACCGTCGTCTGCGCGCCGCCGCCACGGATCACAAAGCGGATCGCGCCCATGACGTGGCGGTGGGCCTTGGCGATCTCGCCGGGCTTTACGAGCTGCGCGCCCATGAGCATGGTGTGGGTCGTGGTCATCTTGAGCGCGGGCGTGCGAAAGGCGATGAACCGCCGGAAGGAATCCTCCAGCCCGAGCGTCTCGCCGGCTCTGTCGATCGCCGCCGAGACATCTTTCCATTTCCACATGCAGGGCTCGAAGGACGATTTCGGCTCGTAGTCGTCGCCCCGGCCGCGGACGATGTTCCAGTAGCCGACGAGGTTTTTTTCCTCCAACTCGCGATTGAGCTGCTCCATTTTGTCCATGGTATCCTCGCAATTTTTCTTACCACTGTTAACGCGGGAGTTGCAACCGCCGGTATACGTGCGAGCGGCTCTTGCGCGTCATATTCAAGACGCAGAAAGACGGCCCTGTGCGTATTTCTACCACAGCCGTGTGCGACCGATCTCTGCCTGAAGTGATTAAAGCACGGCAAACGGATCAAGGCTTCGGAATAGCCAACCGTACTTTGCCCGCGGCAATCTCGCGAAGGGCGATAACGATATCCCGGTTGTCCGATACGATGAGCGGCTTGGCTCCTTTTAAGAGCTGCCGCGCCCGCTTTGCGGCGATGATGACAAGCTCGAAACGAGTCAAACCTTTAGCGACACAATCTTCAACTGTTATTCTGGCCATACCAAACACTCTAGGCCGCGGCGGTCGGCGAATACAAGGCGAATCTGATTTAATTTCACGAAGTCTCGCGGAGCCTGTCCCACGCTGCCGCTCACCGACTGACGCATGTTGTCGATGTTGTTGATCTTTGTCTGAAACAACGCCGGCGCGGACGCGGCGCCGATTTCACGGAACCATTCGAGGCCCGTTCGGCGGGAGGAGCGCGGGACATCCATGGTCAGTACCTAAGCTTGAAACCCATGAAAACCCTGGCCGCCGAGAAGGCGGCGGGTGCAAGCCAGTAAAGCCCCGTGGGCTACTGGCCTCTACGGGGGCGGAGCGAGGGCTCGCACCGGAGCGTACATCGGAAGTACGTGAGGAGGCGAGCCCGAAGCGACAACGCAGCAAGCGCCCCTTATCGACGGATCAGGGGGACATTTCGTTGACTTGGCGGGACATTCCCGTTAATAATGGAGGACTTCAACTCTCCATGAGAGCCGTTAGCTCAGGCGGTAGAGCATCTGCCTTTTAAGCAGAGGGTCGCTGGTTCGAATCCAGCACGGCTCACTGATCGTCCCCGTCGTCTAGCCTGGCCCAGGACACCGGCCTTTCACGCCGGCGACACGGGTTCAAATCCCGTCGGGGACGCCAAGTTTCTCCAATAGTTAGAAGGTTCCCTCGAAAAGGCTTCGGAAAAGGTTCCGGTTTTTCCGGCCGGCTTCGTCGCGCCGCCGGCTAGCTCCATAAAGTGACGAAACCCCGAAAAAAAAGCAGAACGGCGAAGTTGTATCCCTTCGCAAGGATGCAAACGAAATAATCGTTTGTCGTCATTACTGAAGAAAACCGTTTTCAGCCCTCCGGCAAGTTCGTCGCCGACCAAGAGATTCAAGCGCTTAGCAGCGCCGGTCGGAGCGGAGCCCGCTGGCATGAAACCTGCGGGCGTATCCATTGATGCGCGGAAAGATCCGCCCGGAGTCCGATATAGACCCGGGTTCTCATGGTTAAAGCAGGTTTAAAGGAAACGGGAAGCGATATGAACAAGAGGCTCCTTTGGGCCTCCCTGATTCTATTCATAACCCTGATCCCATTTTCCGATCGAACTCTCGCCCAAGTCGTTATCAGAGGGGGATTGCTGATCGACGGGACAGGAAGAGAACCCATCCCCAACTCCGTTGTTGTTATTGAGGGGGGCACGATCAAGGCCATAGGACCCGTCGGGCGAGTCGTGACTCCCACAGGGGCAACAATAATCGAAGCCAACAACAAGATCGTCCTCCCCGGTCTGATCGATATGCATGTCCACTACCGGTCCTGGGAGGACCACTTATTTATCAGCCATGGAGTAACAACGGTTAGAGATGTGGGAAACAGTTTAGCTGAGATTCTTCAAGAGAGAAAACGGAGCCAGGAAGAGGGGGTGGCAAAGCCGCGAGTTTACACCTGCGGGCCGTTTCTTGACGGCTTCCCACCCATTTTTGTGATGCAGGTGAGTTATCCTGTAACCACTCCGGAAGAGGCTAAGGCCGCTACATCGAAATTGATCCGTGCCAAGGTCGATTGTCTTAAGACCCAACAAAACATCACGTTGCCTTTGTTAGAGGCGATCACAGCGGTGGCTAAGAAGGGAAAATTGCCTGTCACGGCCCATCTTGGCGACAGCAGGCTCGGTAACATCAAGGCCTCTGCAGCCATCGCATTAGGGATCAAGGGACTCGAGCATATATCCGGGATCGACTTCTTAACCACCCCACAATCCGAACTGGAAGAGATTGCAGATATGATCGTATCACATTCAGTATTTGTCGACGCAACCCTCGTCCTGGATGAAATACTCTCCAAGCTTCTCGACCCGGAGCTTAAGAAAGATCCTTTGCTCAAACAGGTTCCTCCCAAGGAATTCGCTTGGTGGGAGCGGGTTTATGGGTTGAATACGTGGTGGACGGAGCGCCATTCAAACCGCTGGCGAACAATCCTCAGAAAAAAGAAAGAGTTTATCCGTATGCTTATAAAGAAAGGGGGGGTGATTACGGCCGGGACCGACACACCGGTCCCTTATATGTACCCCGGGGTGAGTCTCCATCGGGAGTTGGAGCTTCTTGTCTCGGCCGGTTTGACGCCAATGCAGGCCATCATGGCCGCGACAAAAAATGCCGCCGAGTTGCTGGGCCATGCAGATCGGCTTGGCACTCTTGAAGCCGGCAAAACTGCGGACTTGCAGATATTGTCCCATAATCCCCTTGAAAACATCTCGAATACTAAATCCGTTGAAGTGGTTTTGCGGGACGGAAGAATTGTTTGGAAAAAATAAGGGGCTACTAAAGGATATGCGTTGAATTCGACAGAGGGATAGAAACAAGGGCGCAGACAAAGAAAAGGCAGAGGGCGAAATGGAAAATAAAAGTGATCACAAGAATGATGCCCTCACGAGAAGGGACTTTATCAAGACAACCGCGGGCGCTGCTTTGGCCACGACGGCCATCACGATGGGCCACGTGAGTCAGGCAGAGGCTGCCGAAGGCGGGACGGCGCCGGTGAGGTTGTCGAAAGAGTTCTCCACCTCCCTGGCTGCATCGCCTCAAAAAGTTGAGTTCCCCATGACAGGGGCGGATGTGTTTGCGAAGGTCTGCGTGGAGGAAGGGCTTGCGGCGCTCTTTGCCTGTCCCGGGAATTACAGCATCATCCATGCCATGGCCAATCAGGGGATCCGGGTCTTTTCGGGTCGCCATGAGGGCTTCATGGCGCATGCGGCTGATGGATTCATCAGGGTCAGCGGGGAGCTGGCGGCCTGCTCCGGAACCGAAGGTCCGGGCTTCACAAACATGATCACAGCAGTTGCCACCGCGAGCAGGGCGCGAACGCCTCTGCTCGTCTTGGCCAGCAATAAGTCGATTCTCAATGAGGACACGGAAATTGACGACCAGCACCTCTATCAGCAGCCCATCACCGAAGGTTTGAAGAAGTGGGGGAAGAGAATTATTACGCCTCCCCGGGTGTATGAGTACGCTTGCGATGCCTTCCGGCAGTTGAAAACGGGGATTCCAAGCCCGGTCCACCTGGACTTTCCCAATGAAGTGGCAATGGCAAAATTCAAGGACTCCGGGGAGCTTCTTCGGTATGTCGACAAATCGAAATACCGCACGGAGTCCAAACCCGGCCCGGATCCGGCGAGTATCCGCGCCGCCATCGATCTGTTGAGGAGGGCCGATCGGCCTTTGATCGTAGCCGGGACCGGCGTCTTCTATCACCAGGCGATCGAGGTGATGAAAAGATTTGCCGAGAAGACGCAAATCCCGGTCATGGAAACAGGTCCCATGCGAGGAATGTTTTCAGATGGACATCCCCTGTCGGCTACTTCTACCCCTTGGGTGAATGCGCAGAAGGCGGATGTCGTGATGTTGGTGGGGCGCTACTTTGTGGGCAAAGAACTCGGTATCCGTTCTGAGGCGAAGCTCATCCGGGTCGAACCGGATGCCGGGAATATCGGGCGTATCTTGCCGGTGGACATCGCTATCGTCAGCGATGAAAAGGCGGCACTGGAGGCCCTTTACAACGAAGCAGCCGCCATGAGACACGACGGCTGGGTCTCGACGGTAGCCGCCAGCAGGAAAGTTATGGAACGGCGAGAGACTGAGATGTACGGCATTGGCAGAAGCTACACGGATGCTGTTCATCCCACCGTGATCGCCAAAGAACTGGCCGACTTTCTTTATCGCGGAAAAATACCCAAAGAACAGACCGTGGTCGGAGTGGGAGGATACGGTATTCAACGATTCGTGATGTCTTCTCTCAGAGCCTACCGTCCAGGTCAGGTCTTCAGACCCACCTACGGTTTTGGCACCATCGGCGCGGACGTGAGCATGTCCGTGGGCGTAGCCGCCGCCGTCAAATTCGGCTATGGGTACCAGGCCGATTTCAAAGGGCACCCTGTTGTTTGTGTAACCAGCGACGCAGGCTTCGGAATCGACGGCATGGAAATAGAAACTCTGGCCAAGTATAAGTTGCCCGTCATCGTTATTGTTTATAACAACGACTCGTGGGGCACGTGGGCCGACTTCAGGGCTTACATAAAAGGTAGGCCTGCCGAGCAGATTCATCTTTTCCAGGAGAAGCTCAGGTATGACAAGGTGGCGGAGGGTCTGGGCGCCCATGGAGAATATGTCACCAGACCGGGGGATTTTCTTCCCGCTCTTGAGCGGTGCTACAGAGTTGCGGCAACTGAAAGCTTGCCATCCGTCATCAATTGCCAAGGGAAAAAGGAGTTCTACCTCAAAGATCAATATCCACCCGGATTTCCCGCAAGCGTAGGAACAGACTAAGAAACGATTTCGTTTGTAAACCCATCGGAAGATTGACTCTGCGCATCCCCAAAGATCTTCATGCTACAAAAGGCAAAAGCGCCGCAACCGCTAAGAGTTACAGGCGCTTTCACTTCTTCCCCTTTTTTGCTGGCTTTGCTTCAAATCCCGTCGAAGACGCCAAAGATTCCCCACAGTTATACGGTTGGCGAAGGAGGTTTCAGCATCGGATTGATCTGATTGATCTATGGGACGGGCCCCCACGTCGGTAAAAACGTAATCCTCGGCGCGACGTGAAGCGGGATTTGCACGCGGGATAGGCGGCATAGCTCACGGCGGCGAACTGGACACCGGTGCCGACGTTGTTCAAGAAAAAAGGAATCTGCTCGTGGCGCGCCGCCGCGGACTTTGCCGAGGGGAATCAGGAAGGGCGACTTGAGACAAAACTATCGGAGCGTTTCTACTCCACGACGCGGAAGGCCAGTCTACCGTCCCTGAAACTGATCACGGACGATTGCTCAGCAGAGATACCAACGGGCATTTGATGCGACGTCGGGGACAGCGGTTGGCTCGTCGTTGGCTGCTTGCCGTTTTCTCGACTGTGAATCGCCGGGAGGCAGGCTGCCGTCGCGACCACCAGCGGTACAATGAAGCTGCGGAATCTTCGTCCTCGAGCCCTCATGAACACGCACGTCTTCCCCCAACGTCATCGAGGTGACATTCCGGGTCCCTACATTGAAAAGAAGAAGCGGCGGGAAGGAGCCCGCCGCTTCTCATCACATTTGTCTTCGCCGTCTCGGAGGAGTTACAGCGGTGAAGACGCGAGATGGAGGGCCACGCTGCGCAGAACCAGTGTATCAGTGATACTCCCGAAATCTAACCTGAAGCTCAGCAGCAGCGCCCCGAGGCTTGGGTCAACTGAGGTGGCTGTGCTGTCTACGCAGACGGGATCCGTGTTCGGTTGAACAGTGGGATCGTCGAGTTGTACGATGGCTGTGCTAGGAGGATCCTGAACTTGCGCGAGCCGGATTTGGGTGATGTTGCTGGTGGACCCCGCCGACCATTCATAGCAGACGCGCACTCCTGTAATCGTAAAGCGCGGAGGCACCTGGATGGCTTTTTCAATGACCTTGTTGCCTCCCTGTGAGTCCACGTCACCGGTCGTGGACGATGTGATGATCAATCCGGCCAGACCGGTCCCGACGCCGGAACTGGTGGCATTGAACGACGTTGTTACGACAGTCGCATCACCGGACAGAAAATCGAGATGCTCAATCCACATGAGCGCCGGCGCGCTGAGAAAATTTTTGATCGCGTCGATCTGTTTTTGCAAGGCAGCCAATGGGTTTCCTGGCCCCGGCGGGAGTCCTGAGTTTCCGCGTGGCTTAGAACTTGCCGGTTCCCCGGATAGAACCACCGCTAACGCTACGAGCAACACCCCTATCCCTGCTGACCGAACGGGTTTGGTTCTCATATCTGTCCCTCCTGCCTTGGTTTTTGGCGCGTATGCGCGAGCCGATAAAAAGTCCTTTACTGCAGCTTGCGGGGCTTGAGCGCGTTTAAAGCAAGGGTCGCGCCATTGCGCAAGCGCGCAAAAAATATAATCGTCATGAGTAAGGGGGCCGCCTGGAGGTAAGTAAAAAAGTCTATGCTGGGAAAAATTTACCCGTTTCGATGCAGGGCCAATGCGGCGTTCTAAGTCTTGGTTGCGATGCCGAGGAACCGGGCGACCCGGGTTTGGTTGCAGCGAGTTGCGGCCCAAGCTTGCTCTACCGACACGCGCTCAGCTTGCGCCAGAGATACCTGTTCACCCGCAACACGGCCCTTCGGCGCGGTGTTCGGGCAGACCTGCTCCCTAAAAAAGTGCCGGAACTGTATGCGGTTATAAGCGCTTTTCATTATTCCCTAACATCTCCGATCATTGCGCCCGTCGATTCCGCCGAATTTCCTCCTCGTCGCTCAGTTCCCTCGCCTCGACCGGCGAGCCGGCCGAGAGGAAAAAACTTAGAGCAACACCCAGAAGCATGACGAAGAATCCGGTCAGAAAGGCGGACCAAACAGAGCGTGCCAGAATCTCGACCAGCGCCGCAACCAGCGGCTCCGGAATCGAAGCCCGGATCGAAGGCTCCAGCAGGGATTCAGGATTGGCCAGCTTTTGGATCAGGCTGCTCGAGAGGCCCGCGCCCGGCCCGGTCGAAAGAGTCGTAAGCCGCCGCTGCATCTGACCGACGAGCACGCTTCCCATCAGAGTGATCCCGAACGCGCCGCCGAACATGCGCGACAACATGACCGTGGACGTCGCGGCCCCGAGCTGATTCAACGGCGCGCCGTTCTGCGCCGCAACCATAGAAGTCACGCTGACAATCCCCATGCCGACGCCGATCACCGCCCCGACCGCCAAAACCGCGAACAGTCCGAGCTGGTAGCCCACCCCGGCGAACGCTCCGTATCCGAGAGCCATCAGCAGCATCCCGGCGACGGCGACCGCGCGATAACCGAAACGATTCATGCCCGGCCCGGCGACGAAGCTTCCGGCCGTCCATCCAAGGCTTGCGAGAACGAGAGTGAGACTCGCCTGCGACGCCCCGCCGTCCAATGCGCCCTGAACGTAGAGCGGCAGATAGGTGATGACGCCGAACATTCCCATGGACGACAGCCACGCCAATCCCGCGCATATTCTGAAAAGCCGAAGACGAAAGAGCGCCGGCGGCAGGATCGGCTCCTCGGCACGCCGCTCGATCCTATAGAGAAGCGCCAGCGCGCCGGCCGCCGAAACGAGCAAAACCGCCAGGGGCCAATCCAAAGCAAAACTATTTCTCCGGCCCTCTTCCAAGGCGTAAAACAGCAGCGACAGGCCGATCAACAGAGCCGTCGCGCCTTTCAGATCGAGCCGACGGCGGCTCTCCGCCTGAATCTCACTCACGCCGAAGCCGATCAGCAGCGCAGCCGCCAGGCAAATCGGCAAATTGATGAAAAAAATCCACCGCCAGTTCCAGTATTGAGTAATGACGCCTCCGGCCAGCGGCCCTAAAATGGATGCGATCCCCCATACGCCGCTGATCAGAGCCTGCATCCGCGCGCGTTCTTCGGGCGGGTATAAAAAACCGATGAGGATGAAAGAGAGCGCGTAGATCGCGCCGCCGCCGACTCCCTGAATCGCGCGGAAGACGATCAGCTCTTCGATCGTCTGAGCCGCGCCGCACAACGCCGAGCCCAGCGTGAACAGAGCGATGCCGACCAACATGAGGCGGCGGCATCCGTAGAGATCGGAGAGGTTGCCGAAGAGCGGCGTCGAGAGCGCCGACGTGAGCATGTAGGCGGAGAAGACCCAGCTGTATAATTCCAGCCCGCCGACTTTGCCCACGATCGTCGGCATGGCGGCGCTGACGACGGTCCCGTCGACCGCGAACAAAAAGATAACCAGCATCACCCCGGAAACGGCGACGCCGTGTCCGCGAGCGGAGGATTGCTTCGATGTGTCGACCAAGATGACCTTTTTAGAGTTTGATTTTCGGCTCAGGAGGGAGCAACGATGCCAGTGTATATTCAACCCTGAGGCAGGTATCAACGAAAATCCCGGCTCGGAGCGCCGGCTACTTCCAAATCAACCTGCGGCAGCCAGAACTCTTCCGCGACGATGTGGACCACGCCTTCGTCCGCCTGAACCGTGCCGCTCACGCCGAGAAAGTTGGCGGTTTTGACGAGCGTCGCATACTGCTCGAACACCCGCTCCCAGACGACGAGATTCACAAAGCCGGTCTCGTCCTCCAGCGTCATGAACACAACTCCGCCGGCGGTCCCCGGCCGCTGGCGGCAGATGACCAGACCGGCGTAGCGGACTTGCGCGCCGTGCGGCATGGCGGCGACCGATCGCGCATCCGGCAGGCGCTGCGCTCGCAGCGCGGCGCGCAGCGGCGCGAGCGGGTAGCGGCGTGGGCTATGGGAGGTAGTACGGTAGTCCCAGTTGACCTCCTCGAAGTCGGTCAACGAATCGAAGGACGGGTTCGCTTCACGGGCTTCAAGCGCCAGAGACTCCTCGCGCCGCCGGACGAGCGCTTTCATGTCCCACAGCGCCGCGCGCCGATCTTGGTCGAAGCCTTCGAAAGCGCCGGCCTCGGCGAGCTTGCTGAGCGTTTCTTCGTCGAGTTCGCTCCGACGAACAAAATCTTCGAGCGAGACGAACGGCGCAGCCAGCCGCGCTCCCTCGATTCGCTTCCATTCGCGCTGGCCGAGTCCTTTGACGTATCTCAGTCCCATGCGCACGGTGAAGCCCCCGGCGCTGTCGGCGGCCGATTCAAGCGAGCAATGCCAGCCGCTCTTGAGCGCACCGAGCGGCTTTACGACGACCCCGTGACGCTTGGCATCTTCTACGATCGTCGCCGGAACGTAGAAGCCCATCGGCTGGGCGTTGAGCAGCGCGCAGGCGAACTCGGCCGGATAGTGGCACTTGAGCCACGCCGTCGCATAGGCGATCAGCGCGAAGCTCGCGGCATGGCTTTCGGGAAAGCCGTACTCGCCGAAGCCGCGAATCTGGTAGAAGACGCGCTCGGCGAATTCCGGCGCGATGCCGCGCGCCCGCATGCGCGAAATCAGGCGCTCGCGGTGGCGCTCCATGCGGCCCGTGCGGTGCCACGCCGCCATGTCGCGGCGGAGCTGGTCCGCCTCGCCCGGCGTGTAGTCGGCGGCGATCATGGCAAGCCGCATCACCTGCTCCTGAAACAGCGGCACGCCCAGCGTTTTTTCGAGCACGGGAATCAAGCTCGGATGGGGATATTCCACCGGCTCTTTGCCACCGCGGCGGTGGAGATAAGGATGGACCATGCCGCCGGTGATCGGCCCCGGCCGCACGATGCTGATCTCGATGACGAGATCGTGGAAATTTTTCGGCTTGAGCCGCGGCAGCATCGCCATCTGCGCGCGGCTCTCGATCTGAAAAACGCCGACCGTGTCGGCCCGCCTGATCATCTCGTAGGTTGCAGGATCTTCCGGCGGGATCGTCGCCATCGAGAGCTCGACGCCGCGATGCTCTTTCAGCAGGCGGAAACAATAGTCGAGCAGCGTGAGACCGCCAAGGCCGAGCAGGTCCACTTTGAAGAGGCCGAGATCTTCGAGATCCTCCTTGTCCCATTGGATGACCGTGCGGTCCGCCATCGTCGCGTTCTCGATCGGAACCAGCCCGCTTACCGGCTCGTGGCCCAGAAGAAAACCGCCGGGATGGATCGAGAGATGGCGGGGAAAGTCGAGTATCTCGTTCGAGAGCCGAAGAAGATGGCGGTGCAGGGGGGCGTTCGGATCGAGACCTGCCTGGCTGAGAGAAGCGGCGGTGATTTCGCCGTAATAAGGCAGAATCTTCGCCAACCGATCCAGCCAAGTCTCGGATAGCCCCAGCGCCTTTCCTACGTCGCGCGCCGCCGACCGCGGACGGTAGCGGATAACATTGGCGACCATCGCGGCATGATCGCGCCCGTATTTCTCATAGACATGTTGGATGACCTCTTCGCGCCGGTCGTGCTGGATGTCGAGATCGATGTCCGGCGGCTCGGCCCGCTCCTTGGAGATAAAGCGCTCGAAGAGCAACCCCATCCGCACCGGATCGATGGCCGTGATGCCGAGCGAGTAGCAGACCGCCGAGTTGGCGGCGGAGCCGCGCCCCTGGCATAAAATACCGCGCGCGCGGCAGAATTCGACAATGTCCCGCATCGTGAGAAAGTAGCCGGGATAATCGAGCGTTTCGATGAGATCGAGCTCCTTCTCGATCTGCGTCACGACTTCCAAGGGCACATCGTTGCCGTATCGCCGACGCGCACCTTCAAGCGTCAACCGGCGCAGCCATTGGGCGGACGTGGTTCCGTCGGGCAGGCGCTCCGAGGGATAACGGTAGCGAATTTCGTCAAGCGAGAACACACAGCGCTCGGCGATCTCGACCGTCCGGGCAACGGCTGCGGGATCGTCGGAAAACAGCGTGGTGAATACGAAAGGATGCTTAAGATCGTGTTCGGCGTTCGGTTTAAGCCGGCGGCCGGCGGAGGAAACGCCGACGCCGTGGCGGATGGCGGTGAGGATATCCTGGAGCGGCCGGCGCGACGGCGCGTGATAAAGCGCCTCCGTCGCCGCGACAAGGGAAAGACCGTACCGCCCCGCTTTTTCGCGCAGCCGTTTTTCCTGAGCGACTTCTTCGTCCCGCCGATGGCGCGCAATCATCGCGTAGAGCTTGTCGCCGAAGGCGTCGCGCAGATCGCCCGCAACTTTTTTGGAATCTTCCTCAGCTACCAGCAGGCTTCGATCGCCGCCCAACAGCGCGATCAGCCCAGGGGCATGGCGGCAGACTTCATCCCACGTGACGGCGCTCTCGCCTTTTGGCGAGCGCAGCCTGCCGATGGTGATAAGACGGCACAGATTGGCGTAGCCGGAGCGATCTTGGGCAAGAAGGACGATAACCGATCCATCGTCGACGGTGATTTGCGAGCCGGTGATGAGGCGGAGGCCGACTTCGCGCGCCCGCACATGCGCCCGCACGATTCCATAGACACCGTCGCGGTCGGCGAGAGCTAGAGCGTCAAGGCCCTGGCGATGCGCCTCATCGACCAGCTCGTCGGGATGGCTTGCCCCCTCAAGGAAGGAAAAATTACTCTTGCACCAGAGGGGAACATAAGCGGACATGGTTTAAGTGTTGCGGCCGGGGACATGATAGAGCGCGCCGATAAAAACCATAAAAATACCGACCAGCGTGAGCAGACGGTCCGGCGTGCCCTTCGGCGCTTCGAGAACAAACGCCGCGACGAGCACCGCTGGAGACAACCATAAAAACGTCGATCCCACCATCGCCGCCTTCTTTCTCCAGCCAACGCCGAGACTGAGATAGCAGCCGAGCGCGAGATTGAGAAGACTGGCGAGAAGTATATAAATATGGTTTGCTCGATAGTGATATCGGACGACTTCGTTACCTCCGTAAAGCTCCGGGAACCCCGCGCGCATATAAATCCCGGTCGCCAGAAACACGGTGACCCCGATCAGGCCGACCCAGAAGTGTAGTCTTCTTAGCGTCATCGACCTCGATTGCCGCTACGCAGATTCCTCCTATTTCCCGAACAGCTTCTTGAGCCCCTCGCCCGCCTCTTTGGCGGCGCCCTCTTTCGCCGAGCCGGCGACGCCCGCGGCGCGCTCTTTCATCGAACCCACCAACTTGCCGACCTCGGGCAACGACGTGGCCGCCTTGGCCGCGGCCTGGCCGATGGCCGAAAGCACCTGCTGCGTCACCTGGCCCGCCGTAGCGCCGCCCGACTGCTTGCCGATGTTGGTGAGGTGGATATCGGGCAGAGGAGTGGTCATCGTTTTTCCGCCGAGCGCGGTGGCACTGACGTTCACCTTGCCGTTGCGAACGTAGAGGTTCTCGATCACCAGCTTCCTGCCGCCTTCGCTGCTGCCCTTGCTTTTCTCCGTCTTGCCGCCTCCACCTCCCGCATAGGCGTTGAGGTTGCGCTGCAGCGCGTCGATGTTGCTTCCCCCGGTCGCCAGCTCGTATGTCACTTCAGGCGCCGCGATCACAATTTCCTTGATGACCACCGTGTCTTTCGTGACGCTGCCCACGTCTACCTGGAGGCTGATCTCCCCGAGGCTGAACGCCCGGTCGGTCTTGAAGCCCGAAGGGTTCCCCACGGTCAGGCCGCGCATCGCCCCCTTGCCGGAGGTGATTTGAATGTCCACATTCGCAAGCCTCACCTGCGCCTGCGTCGCGTCGGAGCCGACTTTTTCGACCGCCGCTTTGACGATGGAGTTAAGCGAGGAGAGGAAAAAGTAAAGCCCGATCGCTATGACCACCAAAAGAGCGCCGCCGATATAAAGTAATTTCTTCATTGCGTACCTCCTGTTTCTTCGAATAGTCGTTTGCCGTCACCGGCCCCTTGGTCTTCAACCTACTCACCCGCCAGCTGAGACGTGCAATGCGGGCAGCGGCTGGCCATGAGCGGAATCGCGGACAGGCAGTACCGGCACTCTTTCGTGGTCGCCGCCGGCGCTTCCTCCTTGCGCCTCAGCCGGTTTAGGGCGCGGACCAGTAGAAAGACGGCGAAGGCGACGATCAGGAAGCTGATGACGGCATTTAAAAACAGGCCGTAGTTGATGCTGACGGCGCCGGCGGCCCTGGCGTCCGCCAGATGGGCATAGGGGCCGGCAGCTTTCTTTCCGTCTTTCAGCACCAGGAAGAAATTGGAAAAGTCCACTCCTCCGAGGAGGACGCCGATCGGCGGCATCAACACGTCGTCCACAAGACTTTTGACGATCGTGCCGAAGGCGCCGCCGATGATGATCCCGACGGCCATATCGACGACGTTCCCGCGCATCGCGAATTCTTTAAATTCGTTCAGCACGGCAATTTTCCCTTTAATAAAAGTCACCCTTTACCCGTTCGTCCTTTATGCCCGCAAGCATGATACGAAATCGGCGACTATTCAAGACTTTTTTAACGTGAGGAATAGGCCGTCGCGTCTATTTGACGTAAAGGCCGGCGCCGACGACGACCGTCTCGCCATCGGGCATTTTTGCTCCCCGCACATAGCTGATTTTTTTCGATGCTTTCTTTTCCCCCGGCTTGGGCCACATATATTCAACCCATCCCTTGCCTCTGCTTTTCGCCGTTTCGATAAACTCCCGGACCAAAGCCTTCCCGTTCGCATCCTTCAGGTCGATTAAATCTTTCCCTTCCAGCTCCGGGCTTGCGGGATGCATCAGGTTGATTCCCTTCATATTGTTGATGAAGAGGTAGGTCTCGCCTTTGTACCACTCGCTCCCCTTCTTCTTGAATTCCGGAAAGGCGCTTTTCCCTTTGCTCTCCACCAAAGCCGCCGCCTTGTCGACCAAAGCGACGATTTGCTTCGCTTCTTTCGACCGAGGCGCCTCCGCAGAAAAAGCCGCCGAAGAAAGCAGCCATGCCAAGCCGAAAACTATGAAAAATGCAACGAACCTTTTTATCTTCATCTGACACCTCCTTAGTTTTTTGCGCCGACAATCCAGCTTAGTTTCCCGGCGGGCCGTCCTTGCGATCCGCGCTACCTACGAGCTGGTTGAAATACTCCGGCACTTCCGTTTCAAAAGTGAGAGACTCGCCGCTGAAGGGGTGCTTGAAGGAGATCGATCTGGCATGAAGCGCCAACCGCCCGTGGCCTCGATCCCCTTTCCCGTACTTCTCGTCGCCCACAACGGGGTGTCCGATACCGGCCAGATGCACGCGTATCTGGTTCTTCCTGCCCGTCAACAGATCGACTTCCAGCAAAGCAAAGTCTTTCGTCTGCTTCAACACTTGATAAGCCGTGCGGGATAATTTTCCTTTGGCCGTATCGGATGTGGAGTACACAAATTGAGCCTTATTCTCAGCCAGATACGTCGTGATAGTCTCCGACTTCCGATCGCACCGGCCATGAACGACTGCGAGATATTTCTTCTTCGTTTCTTTCCAGCGTTCCTGCAAACGGAGCTTCGCCTCTCGGTTCTTCGCGAAGATGAGTATCCCCGAGGTGTCCCGGTCCAGCCGGTGAACGATGAAGATGCGGTTCCGGGACTTGGCGTAACCCTTGCGGATATAATCGGTGAGGATGAAGTAAGCCGTTCGTGTGTTGTTCCTATCCGTAGCCATCGTCAGGAGTCCCGGCGGCTTATCCACCACGAGGATATCTCTGTCTTCGTGGAGTATCACGAGTCCTCCCGGCAGAACTTTGGCCCCCGGCCCGGAACGTTTACGCATGGCGAGCGCTCGGTCTCTCGTTGTCAGCCACCTAATCGCACCGCTCAGCCGTCGCTCTTAGCGATCGATCTGAAGCACCTTGTTAGACCTTCGGCTTTGAGTTGATCCCCACATATTTCTACTTCAATCCGAAGAGCCTTTGAGCGTTCCCATACGCAAGGTTCTCGGCCGTCACCGGTCGGAGCTGAGAAAGCAATTCGCGGAAACGTGTGATGCGCTCGACGTAAAAATCCAACGCTGGCGTATGGGCAGCATCGGTGCCAAGAAGGAAACGATTGGGAAAGTCCTCGAAAAGGGCCTTCACCTCGGGAAAGAGCTTTCCCATTCCATCCTCGATCAGGTGAATCCAGGGTGTCTGCTTCGGCCAGTATCGTCCATAACCGCCCTGCTGAGTGGCGGTCATGCCACCCAAATCACACATCAGATTAGGATAGCGGGTTAAGAATTCACGGATTTGTTGGGCGCTACTCCGACCGCAGTTGTGAGCCCAGACTAACTTGGTGCCGCGTTGAGTGTCGAGAAGCTGCGCCATCGCCGTTACTTTGTCTGGCTCGGCCTCCAGGTGGATCAGCACTGGAACACTGTATGTGACACCCACTCCGGCGATGCGATGCATGAGGTAGCTGTTCACTGGAAGATCGACGTCATTTCCCCCTTGGGTGCCGAAGTTCGAGTAGTCGTAGTGTCTCAGGATGAATTCGCCTAGGCCGAAATAACCACCGGACTGCAACTTTCTTTCTGCTTGTCGGAGAAAGTTGTCTCCAATCTGAGTGGGGCCTTCCCAGACGTGTCGATTTCGACCTCCGAGGTCGCCACGCTGCCCAGCCACGAAGGGAATAAAGCGACCGGGAAATCTCCGGGCAAATTCAAGAGCCTGTTCGTCGCTTCCATTGCCAGCATCTCTGGCTCCCTGATAGTAGCGGGCCATGAGGACCATGCTTTTGACTCCGGCGACGTCCATAAGCTGAACCAATCGTTCAGCCGACATATCGCCATTCAAATGCCCGTGAGCATCGATAATGGGTAAAGCGTTGGAATTGACCTGATTGTCAGCCGCTCCCGAGGCAACCGCATTCAGAAGGCTGAAGCCACTAACTCCCAGAATCATTACAAAAGCACAAAACCCCATGGGCGGCACCCCGCTTATCAGTCTAACGCTAAGCTCGGTGAGAGAGTGAGATAGCGCATCACGCCAGCCGACGGTAAAGCTCGGCGTTCTTTTTCAGGACATAATTCACGGCCTGTCGGAAGGCTTCGTCGGGCCGGCTGAGGAGTTCTTCAAGGCTGACCCGGGCTAATTCTTCGGGAGTGATGCCGAAGCGAGCGGCTATCTCCTTTAACTTGAGGAGACGCTCTTCGGGTAGGGTAATGGCGAGAGTGGTCATAGGCACCTCCGACGTTTTGATAGTAACATAGCCCCCCGTTCATCTTCCACCGCTTCATTCCCCCCACCCCTGCAAAAACCACTTCCTTCTCACCCGGTCGTAATACACCCACAACAAATCCCCCCGGCGGGTTTCGGCGAAGTAGTATTCGCGGTTGATCCTAAAGGAACTCTCGGTCTATCAATCCGAGCTTCAAGGCATTGTCGTGGAGAACTGGTACTGGCTGGTCGATGGTTTGATGGAGCAAGGCTACCCTGTTGACGTGATAAGCCGCGTGTAATAAGTCCTCGCTCAGCAGGCTTAGCACGGGAAACGCAGGCTTGATCGATCCGGCTGTGAGTGTGGTGTCTGATAGCTCCGCCGCATAATTTTGCCGTCATTCCAGCGGAGTCAGCCTGAGGCTGACGAGAGCCGGAATCCAGAAAACCCAAAGAAGATCTGGATTCCCGCTTCCGCGGGAATGACAAAAACGGGTTGCCGCATCTGTCAAAGAATTTTCGACACAGGACACCGGAGGATTCTATGATCGGTTGGAGAGCACGGATAGGCCACGTCGCCCCGTCGCGCGGCGATACTTTCGTCTACGAGTTTTACCGGATACTCGGCGATGGGTTCCTGTTGTTCAACACCACGGGCACGATCCGCAAGCTGGTAGACGACCATCTGGAGCGGCAGCTCGAAAGAATCGAGGAGGCCACCGTCGATCTCGCCGAGACCGGCGCAGAATTCATCATCGTCGGCGGCTCCCCCATATTCACCCGCCTCGGACCCGGCAGCGACCGCAAGGTCGCGGCGATGCTGGAGGCGAAGGCCGGAGTCCCGGTGGCGGCGGGAATGACCTGCGAAGTCGAGGCGCTCAAGCACATGGGGATCAAGAAGGTCGTTGTCGCGACCCCCTATCCGGATTTGCTCACGAAGCGCGTCGCCGATTTTCTTGCCGCGTCGGGTTTCGAGGTGCTGCGGGCCGAAGGGTTAAACGTCGAGCGTAACGCGGACCTCGGCAACCTGCCCGAGGAGGCGGCGTACAGAGTCGCCAAGCGAGTCTATTTCTCCGCGCCTGAAGCGGACGGGATTTTTCTTCCCTGCAACCGCTGGCCCACCGCAGGCATCATCTCGCTGTTGGAGCAAGAGACGGGAAAGCCGGCGCTCAGCAGCACGCTCTGCAACATCTGGTATGCCCTCCACCGCCTTCACATCCGGGAGAAGATTACGGGGTACGGGAAGCTGCTCGCTTCATTGGCGTGATGTGAGTACGGAGTGATGTCCGAGGGGACGAGGCCTGACGGGCGACGGCACCGACCGTGCAGGCTCGACAAAAGCAACGCTCTATTGCCGTCGACCGGAAGGGCTTGTCCCTGAGGACACTGCGGAATATGACCGAACGTTCCATGGCGGAGGTCCTATGAAAAAATTTATCTTCGCGGTTTCGCTGCTTCTCCTCGCCGGCTCAGCGAGCCAAGCGCAAGAGAACTTTTACCAGGGCAGGACGGTCAAGTTGATCATCGGCTCGACGACCGGGGGCGGCTACGACCTCTGGGCGCGCTTGCTTGCCCAGTACCTCGGGCGGCATATCCCGGGAAAACCCGACATCATCGTGCAAAATATGCCCGGCGCGGGCTCATTGGTCGCCGCGAACTACGTCTACAACGTCGCCAAGCCGGACGGGTTGACTCTCGGCGCGGTCCTGCCGGCGATCTACTTCGACCAACTCGTGGGCAGGAGCGAGGTCCAGTTCGACTGGGCCAAGTTCGGTTGGGTCGGATCGCCCGAGCAGAACGATATCCTGCACTTTGTCCGCTCCGACACGCCGTATCGGAACGCAGAAGACCTCCGTAATGCCAAGGAGCCGCAGAGGTGCGGCAGCTCCGGCACCGGCACCACGGGCCATTACGTGCCGCGCCTGCTCGAAGAGACGCTGGCCATCAAAACCAGAATCGTCGGCGGCTATCAGGGCGGCTCGGAGATCGATCTGGCGATCGAAAGAGGCGAAGTCCACTGCTGGTCGCCGCTGATTGCAACCTTCTTCGGCCGGGAGCCCTACATCGGCTGGCTTAAAAAGGGCTTTGTCCGCGTCCTCATCCAGACGGGCAGAAAACGCGATCCCAGACTGCCCGATGTGCTGACAATCTACGAGCTGATGGAGCAGTACAAGACTCCGGAGGCGGGCAAGCGGCTGGCTAAAGTAGTTCTCACCGCGGCAACACTCGGCCGGCCGATCGTCACCACTCCAGGCCTCCCCGCGGAGCGATTGAAAACCCTGCGCGAGGCCTACGCCCGAACGCTCGCCGACGCGGAACTCTTAGCCGAGACCAGGAAACGACGATGGGACGTGAGCCCGCTCACCGGCGAAGAGCTGGAGGCGCTGGCCAAAGAGGTGGTCACCCAGCCTCCGCAGGTCATCGAACGGATGAAATGGGTGATGGGAAGAGATTGATGCTCACAGTGACAGCCGCCATCCGGTCGAAGAGCCCGCGCATCCGATACTGCCGGTGGGAATAAGTAGCCACCCATTGCGCGGGCTCGGAGAGCGGGTGGCGGCTGTCATCATCCAAGTTGATCTTCCGCCGCAGAAAGGTTTTGACAGCGCATACCTATTCACCTATAGTCCTGGGCAAAGACAGACTGAGGCAATGCGAGCCAACCGAAGGAGGTTGAGGCCATGGCATACGACCTGGTGATCAAAGGCGGCAGGATCTACGACGGCAGCGGGATGCCGTCCTACATGGGCGACATCGCGATCCGCAACGGGCGCATCGTCGAGATCGGCAGGATTTCCGACGGCGCCCGGCGCACGATCGACGCCGGCGGCCTGGCGGTCTCTCCCGGCTTCATCGACCACCACACCCACATGGACGCGCAGATTCTCTGGGACCCCTACGCCACCTCCGAGCCCCAGCACGGCGTCACCTCCATCGTCATGGGAAACTGCGGTCTCGCGCTCGCGCCGGCGAAGCCCAGCGACCATGACGCGATCGTCAAAAGCTTCGTCAGGGTGGAAGCGATCCCGCGCAGCGTGCTGGACCAGGGCGTGCCCTGGGGATGGCACACCTACGGCGACTATCTCGACGCGCTCGAAGGAAAGATCGGCGTCAACGTCGGCGGACTGGCCGGCCACATCGCCGTGCGCCAGTACGCGATGGGCGAAGAGTCGGTGGAGCGCGCCGCGACGGCGAAAGAGATCGAACAGATGAAAGGACTCGTGCTCGAAGCGATGGAGAGCGGCGCGCTGGGCATCTCGACCAACCGCAATGAGCGCCACATGAGAGAGGACGGCAAGCCGGTGGGAAGCAGGCTCGCCACTGACGAGGAGCTGTTCGCGCTCTGCCGGGTGCTGAGCGATCTCAACTCGGGCGTGATCGAGACGATCCTCGGACTCAACAAGATCGATCATTTCAAGTTCTACGACCGCCTGGCACGCGTGACCGGACGGCCGATTCTCTGGCAGAGCTTGCAGCACCGCTGGGCCGAGCCCAATCTCTGGCGCGAGCAGCTCGACGCCGTCGCGCCGATTTTTGAAGACGGCTACCAGGCTTACGGCCTCTCCCATACAGTCCCGCTCGTGCGCCATTTCAGTTTGAAAAATTGTCAGGTGTTCGACGAGTTCCCGACCTGGAAAGCGATCATGTTCCTGCCCGTCGAGGCGCGCCGGGAGGCGCTGAAGGAGCCCGAGACCAGAAAAAAGCTGCGGGCCGATCTCCTCGATCCGCGACGCACCAACTTCCACCGCCGCTGGGATGTCGTGCGCGTGGAAAAGTGCGTCAAGCCGGAGAATCAAAGATACAACGGCAAAAGCGTGGCGGAGATGGCGGCGCTGCGCGGGCAGGAGCCGTTGGAGGCGTTTCTCGACCTCGCCCTCGAGGAGAATCTCGACACGGTCTTCTGGAACGCCAACAACGGCGGCGACGCGGCCGCCATGGGCGAGATTTTGCGCAGTCCTTATGTCTTGATCGGCACCTCCGATGCCGGCGCGCACGTGCAATTCGGCGCGGATTTCGGCTACGGCACGACGCTCCTGGGACTCTGGGTGCGCGAGCGGCAGTTGCTGAGCCTGGAATACGCCGTTCACAAACTGACCTTCCACATCGCTTCGATCTTCGGTCTAGAGGGACGCGGGCTGTTGCGGCCCGGTTACGCCGCCGACGTCGCGATCTTCGATCCCAAGACCGTGGGCGCGCACGAGCCGGAATGGGCGAACGATTATCCGGGCAAGACCAAGCGCCTGATTCAACGGGCCGAAGGCATGCACGCCACCATCGTCAACGGCCGGCCGATCTACGAGGATGGGAAGTTGACCGGAGAGCTTCCCGGAGAGGTCCTGCGCGGCACCGCCTATCGCGGGCGGCAGGCCGCCGCGGCCTGATCGGCGATGGGAGTCAGCTACATCCCCGTCTGCCGGCTCGGAGAAATAGCCGCGGGCGAACTGAAGCCCATCGAGATCGGCGATCGGCAACTCCTGTTGGTCCAGGTGGACGGCGGCTACGCCGCGTTCGCGCGCGAGTGCCCGCACGAGGCGGCCGACCTCGCAACCGGCGTCGTGGAGGGCTCGCGAGTCCGCTGCGCCAACCACGGCTACTGCTTTGATCTCACGACCGGCGAGTGCCAACTCCCCAAAGGCGGCCCGCCGCTCACCACTCTCCCCGTCGAAGTGCGCGGAGAGGAAATCTGCATCAAGCTTGAATGGTAGGGCTGGAGGTCGCAGGGTTTCTTCGTTGTTGTGCTATCTCTAGCAGAAAGCGGAGGCGCTTATGATACGCAAACATCTCCTCGGCGTCCTGGCCGGCCTGGCGATGACGCCGCTTTTCCTCGTCTCCTCATGGGCACAGAGTCCTTTCTACGAGGGGAAAGCGATTACGATCCTGATCGGGACCACGGGCGGCGGCAGCATTGTCGCCGCAAGGATCATCGCCCGCCACCTCGGCAAGTACCTCCCCGGCAACCCGGCGGTCAATGTCCAACCGATGCTCGGCGGCGCGCACATCGTCGCCTCGAACCACGTTTTCAACACGGCCAAGCCCGATGGCCTGACGCTCCTGGCCGCCAATCCCAACATTGCGATCGCTCAGCTCATCAAAGTGGACGGCGTCCGCTTCGACGTGAGGAAGTTCGAGTGGCTCGGCTCGTCGGGCTCCGATGGATTGGATTGCCGGTTTTATCCTGTTGGTTTTTCTCTTGGGCTTCCCTATCGCCGTCCCGCTTTTCATCCTTTGCTACCTCAGGCTGCAAAGCCACGAAGGCTGGTGGCTGTCACTTAGCTTGACGGCTATCGCCTGGGGATTCTTCTATGGGGTTTTCGAGCGTCTTATTCACCTGCGGTTCGAGGATGGACTGATACAAACCTGGCTCGGGCTGTGAACCGCGCCTGCCACCAATAATGATCGACCTCTACTGCGAGCGCACCGATCCCGGCCTGCTTGCCGAGCCGTTCAACGCCGTCACCAATATCGCTTTTCTAATCGCCGCCTGGCTCGCCTGGAACCTCGGCTGGCGTTTGAATGTTTTATCGACCGGCATCCGGCTGCTTATCGTTTTGCTGGTCTCGATCGGCATCGGGAGCGCCCTCTACCACACCTTCGCTACCAACTGGGCAAGGCTGCTCGACGTTTTCCCCATCCTCCTTTTTCAATTCTGTTATCTCTGGATATACGCCCGCCGGATCGCGGGGTTGAATTACCGGCTTACTCTCGGCGCGGCCGTCGCCGTTTCGGCGGCGGGTTATGTGATGGAACAGTTTCGCGCCGTCTTGAACGGTTCACTGATGTACGCGCCGGCGATCGTTCTCCTGGCAAGCCTGGGGCTATATCATTTTCGGCGGAAGAAACATGGGCGGCTTTTACTCCTTGCGTCAACGGGAGTGTTCGCGGTTGCGCTCGTCTTTCGCACCATCGATCAGGCTATCTGCCCCTCCCTGCCGGTCGGGACCCACTTCGTCTGGCACCTCCTGACGGGCGTGGTTCTCTACCTCTCGATGCGGGCCTTGCTGCTCAACAGCGCGAACTCCCCGGGTCCACCTAGCAGGCTGGACCGTTCAGCATAGACTTTCTGAGGGTTGATTTTATTTGTCGTTAAATTATAAGATCCGTAATAGGTTCAAATATAGGAGGCGTTGTGGGAGCTATAGCAGTTTCCAAGAAAGAAGAGGACCAGATCGAGAGGCTTCGGAAAGAGCTTGGGATAGCCAGCAAGTCCGGGCTGATTCGGGTTGCCTTGAAGACCCTGGAGAGGAAGGCGCATGAGGAAAGGCTCCGGCGTGAGATTCAAGAGTCTGTGCGCCGTTGCGCGGCAGCCGATTGAATCGAGAATCGGGAGCTATTCTCCGCCGCAATTGCCCGTCACGCTGGTGAGTAAATGGAAATCAGGCGCCGGCACCTCTACGTTATCGACTTTAATCCGCGCGTCCGAACCAAACCCGGGAAGCTCCGTCCCGCCGTAGTCCTTCAATCTGACATCGTTAGCGAAGCGGGCTATCCGTCCACCAGAGTTATTCCCACAACGACTCGCCTAGTGAACGAGCCGGGGTTCCTCAGACTCCGAATCCAAAACAGGTGAAAGTGAGGTCGAGATCGGCGATGGAACCAAGCAGCGCTTCGGTCCCGGCGATATCTTTCTGGCGGACGATACTTCCGGGCAGGGCCATATCTCGCGAGCCGTAGGTAACCAGCCGCGCTTCTCTGTGACAATCCCCGTAAAATAAACGGACGCGACGAAATCAAAGGAAGTCATTTGTTGACAGCGGGTTCGGAGGTACTGATGTTGTGTTGAGAACCCGGAACTCTGCGGACCTCCATTTGTGAAAGTTCAGATGGCTGATCCTACTGAAGAACTGCGAGAAAAGATCATGCTTTCATGCCGCATCTTGGCGATGGAGGGCATGGTGGACAGAATTATCGGTCACGTCAGCGCGCGGATCGCTAATTCAGACGAAATGTGGATTCGGTGCCGAAGCCCGCAAGAGGATGGCGTCCGCTATACAACGGTTGATGCGATACAAAGGGTAGACTTTGACGGCAAGGGGCCACACAAGGGCGAACGATACCAAGTGCCGAACGAACTACCCATTCATGGTGAGATATATAAAAAGCGGCCTGGGGTGGGGTGTGTCATCCACGCTCATCCCACCGAAGCGCTAATTTGCGGCATCGCCGAATTGGAGTTCCGTCCCATCTTTGGCGCCTTCAATATACCAGCGATGCGGATGGCCCTAGAGGGTATCCCGGTGTTTCCGCAGTCTTATCTTGTGACTCGGGCTGAACTCGCCGCTCCCATGATAGAAATCATGAGTGAGAAATCGATCTGCCTAATGAAGGGCCACGGGATTACTGTTACGGGCAAGACGGTGGAAGAAGCCACCGTGCGCGCCTTGAACTTCAACGTGTTGGCTAAGGCCACATTGCATGTCGCTCAAACCGGGCGGCGGGCGCCGGACATCTCGTCCGGAGATATCGAAAACCTCCCCGATCTCGGATCTACGTTTAATGATACCTGGATATGGCGTTACTATGTGAGGAAGCTTAAAGAAGAGGATCTCCGTCTGAGCAATCGCCCAAATAAGTGATTGCATCCCGTGGCGAGCGCCGCAGGGAATGAGAACGCTTCTGCGCAGCCGTTTAAATTTCGGCAGACCGCGGTCTCTTGTTCTCTCTCGGGAGTCACGGGCAAAAATTCTTAAACAATTTCAAACCGGAGAAGAAAATCGGACTCTCACGGGGCAAAGCCCAAGGGTTCGCATAGCTGGCGGCTCTTGGAGCCTTTTGTTTCTAGCGCACCTACAAAAGACGGACAGGATTAAATTGAAGGAGGATTCAATTCAATCGCAGTTCCTTAATCCGACATCCGCAATCACTTAATCACCTTGTCCGCCCGGTACAGCAACGACTGCGGAATCGTGATCCCGATCTGCTTCGCCGTCTTAAGATTGATCACAAACTCAAACTTCTTCGGCTGCTCCACCGGCAGATCGGCAGGCTTGGCTCCCTTGAGGATTCTGTCCACGTAATATGCGACGCGACGGTAGCTGTCCGCGAGGTCCGCCCCGTAGTACATGAGCCCGCCGGCATCTACAGCTTCTCTGACGCTGTACACTGACGGTAACCGGCTCTTTAACGCAAAGCCCGCGATCCGTTTTTCGTTAGCACTCATTAGGTTGCCCCCGAGCACGTAGAGTCCATCCGGGCGCTGCTTACTCAGCGCGGCAAATACCTTCTCGAAATCGTCCGCAGCTCGTACCTCCCGAGGCTGGAGAGTCAACCCCAGCGCGCGCGCCGCGACTGGGAGAACCTCTTTCACTTCGAGTACACGGGCCGGAATGCCCTCGTAGAGAACCGCGACACGGGCAAGTTTGGGAACCGCTTCTTTGAGCAGCTCCAACCGCTTCCCGCCTAATTCTGGGCCAAGGTTTGTAACGCCGGTGACGTTGCCGCCGGGACGGGCAAGGCTTTCAACAAAACCTGCCTCGACAGGATCGACCCCAGCGCCCGTCATAACGATGGGAATCGT
>MGSS01000137.1:27514-30435 GCA_001798595.1 Deltaproteobacteria bacterium RIFCSPLOWO2_12_FULL_60_19
CGTCATAACGATGGGAATCGTCTTGGTCGCATTCTTGGCCGCCCGGATCGCCGGGCGCGCTCCTGCTACCACGATGATATCGACCTTGAGACGCACCAGCTCGGCCGCAAGCTCAGGGAGCCGATCGAGCTTTCCCTCCGCATATCGGTACTCGCTGGCGATGTTCTGTCCTTCTATGTAGCCACGCTCGCGCAGAGCCAGCCGAATTCCCTCGACACGGGTGGACTCACCAGCTGGATCGAACTGCGAAAGATACCCTATCCGCGGGACCTTCTTCGCCTGCTGCGCGTCGGCGGGAACGCAAAGCGCAAAGAGCATGGCGCAGAGGGCAAAGCAAAAAAGTTTTTGCTTCTTACTGTTGCCTGTTGCCTGTTTCAGCCGGATCCTCCTGAGGCGGACCGGCCTTAGGCTGGGGCTGATCCGCCTTAGGCGGAGCCTGTTGCCTGTTTTCATTTGATCACCTTGTCCGCCCGCGCGATTCGCTGATGTGCAGTTGGGAACCGACTTTGAAGAGCAAAAAAAACTCGACGCCACCGAAGCCTTTTTCATGGGGTCAACCTTCCAAATAATTCCGTGATTCCTCTACGCATCTTTTATTCTGATCAGTGCTATTGCGTTGCACGGTGTCTGAGGTACAATACACCTGCTTATCGAAAAGGTATTTGAGATGGGGCTTTTTCACGTAAAGGGAAATCTGACAGGTCCGACCGGGCATATCGAAGAAGTTGAGTTCCTTGTGGACACCGGCGCTACTCTTAGCGTGGTGCCCCGATCGCTGGCCGAACGGCTCGAGCTGAAACCTGCGCGCTCTCAACGCGTCGTGATCGCTGGCGGACAGCGAGACGTTTGGCCCGTGGCAGAGGCACGGTTGGCATTGAACGGCGATGAAATCACTACTCCCTGCTTCATTGCGCCCGACGGCCCTCCGCTGCTCGGCGCCGTGGCCCTTGAAAGTCTTTTCCTGGCGGTTGATCCCGTCGGCAAACGTTTGATTCCCGTAGACGGCTTTGTTGGGTAGTTCGCTTTGAGTATGTTTCATCGGTCGGCCGTCTCCACTAACGCGTCGGGCTCCTCTTACTCAACCAGGACATTTTTTCCTTCAATGTAACCGAAATCCCGCAGCCCTTGCCGGAATTCGTCGACTGTAGGCCCTGAGCTAAATCCTGGCAGGTAACCTATCCCCGGGACTTTCTTCGACTGCTGCGCCTCTGCCCTCGCCCCGCATACCGTGAGCGCGACGACGATTGCAAAAAGCCCCGCCCATTTTCGATTTTGGATTTTAGATTTCCGATTGTCGGAGGGAGAATTCGAAGACCGCATTCAGGTTTCCTCACGCATTTGTTTTTCTCCCCAATCTAAAATCGACTCGCCCAAGGCTGATCAGTCCTTCGGCTGAAATCTAAAATCGAAAATTACTTGATGACTTGATTCGCCCGCTGGAGCATGTCGAGCTAAATTGTTAGTCCGATCTGTTTCGCTGCCTTCAAATTGATCACGAATTCAAACTTCGTCGCCTGCTGCACCGGCAAATCAGCCGGTTTGGTGCCCTTCAAGATCTTGTCTACATAGTGGGCGGCCTTGCGGTACAGGTCATCGTAGTCCGCCCCGTAGAACATGAGGCCGCCCTCATCGACAAACTCTTTCTGGAAGTAAATAGCTGGCAACCGGTATTTGCCGGCAAGCTCGACGATGCGCTTTCTTTCGGCGAAAAAGGTGGTAGCGGTGGTCGGCATAATCGCGCCCACCTGCTTCTGCTTTGCGGTTTGAAAGGCGCTCTCTAAACCTTTGGCGTCGCGTTGACTCTCGATCTCCTCCAATTTTAGCTTCAACGCCAGCGCCGCAAGCCTGAGGTCTTTGAGTTGGCGGTCTGATCCTCCCGCCGGCCGCAGAAGTCCAACTCGGATGAGCTTGGGGACCGCGTCCTTGAGTATCTCTAGCCTTTTGGTATTTAGCTGAACCGCTAAATTCGAGAAACCGGTCACATTGCCTCCCGGCCGCGCCAGACTGGCAACCAAACCTGAAGCCACGGGATCCGCAGCGTTTGTCATCACGATGGTACTGGTTGCTCCCTTCGCCACTAACGCCGTCGGTTCCCCTGCGACCACGATCAGATCGACCTTAAGACGAGCCAGGTCCGCCGCAAGCTCAGGTAGGCGCTTAGGATCTTGCTCTGCAAACCGGTGCTCGATGGTGATATTCTTTCCCTCAATCCATCCAAGCTTGCTCATCTCCTGTCGGAACGCCTCCAAGAGGACCGCCATACCAGAAGCAGTGCTCCCATCCAGAAAACCTATCCGAGGGACTTTCTTCGGCTGCTGCGCCTTGGCAATCACTGCAACAGCAAGCAGTGCCACTGCCATCAAGATTGATAGTAGACGGGCCTTTTTCATTTTTTATACCCCGCTTTTGCCGTGGTGTATCACGCTAGGGAAGTAAAGGAAAGATGAAGCTGACGGGGTTGGATTCAACAACGCTTTGATCTCATGTTGTTCAAGAAGGCATGGGAATGGCGAAAGAGCGATGCGGGAGTGTGCTCTGCCAGCGAACATGCGAAGGACGCCTACCGAGCCGAAGCAGGCAGGCGGCGTTGCGGCTCTCCTGAAAGTTTCGGGTAACCTAGAGGCCAAGAAGCTCTTGCAACGACCGGTTCAACTGCTGCAGGTCGTAGTCGGAAAGATGGCCTAAGCGGCGGCGAATAAGCTTTGCCTCAACCGTTGCTATGGCAGTTTTTGCAGCAGAGGGCTTGAGAAGGCCGGCGGCGGACCAGTCTCGAATAAGAAATTCACCCAGCTTAAGGGGGCCTCTCACTTGGCTGGTGAGTGCCATGATAAGCAAATCAGGCCCTTGATCCTGTAAGGCGTCAACGCTTATCACCAAGGAAGGGCGTTGCTTGATTGAAGTCTGATCTGAAAAGGGAAAGG
>MGSS01000138.1 GCA_001798595.1 Deltaproteobacteria bacterium RIFCSPLOWO2_12_FULL_60_19
TCGTGCCATCGATCCAGCCATCATAAGCTCCGGTGCAATGCCGAACGCGGGTTCCTTCTGGAAGTGGTTGCCACTCCATGCGTATAGCTTAGCACAAAAGGGCTTAGTCAACGTTCTTGACTAGGCTGCTCTGCTCGCGGTTTGCGACAAAGCCGCGCAGCCTGCTTGGTCCCGGCCGGATTACCGCCTCCGGTTGTAGGCGTAGTCTTCGCGCTCGGTGGGGTCGGTGCGCAGTTCGGGACACAGCGGCGGACGGGTGCTCTGAAGTCGCGCGTGCGCGTCTAAGGCTCCCTGATGGGACCAGCGTTCCAGGAGCGCGAACCTGCCCAGCTCTTCTGCGCGCCGGAATCGCTTCTTGCCTGGTCGAACAATTACGCGCTCAAATATATCTCTGCCGAAACCTGGCTTCGATCCCACCTTTTCGCTGATGTTTCGTAGTTGCGCAATTGCGCAACTACGCAACTATCTGCCGGGAGCCTGAGGAGCCGCTTAATGCGTACGTCACGCCACGCGTTTCCGCGCCGGACGGACCGTAAGCTGCATTCCCATCGCGCGTAGAAGCGCCCTTAGGCTTTTGAGTTCCGGGTTGCCTTTGGGCGAAAGCGTACGGTAGAGGGTGTTGACGTTCAACTCGGCCTCTTTCCCGAGCCTCGGCACACCGCCGAAAGCTTTGGACATGCGTCTGAGCGCGAGCATCAACTCCTCTTGATCGCCGTCTTCAAGGACAGAGTTCAGATACTCGGCTGCAAACGCCGGGTCTTTGCGAAAACTCTCTACCGTGGCTTCTTCGTGGCTACGGGACGGTGCTGGTTTTGATTTCCGGGTCATCTTTGCCTCCGCTGATAGTCGCGCCAATATCTAACCGCCTCTTTCACGTCCGCCGTTTGCGTGCGTTTCGAGCCGCCGCAAAGTAAAAGTATAACCGTGTCTCCTGCCTGGGCGTAATACAGCCGGTAACCCGGCCCGAAGTCGATCCTCAGCTCCCAGACCCCCTCCTGGCAGAACTTGCGGTCACCGAAGTTCCCCGCCTTTAGCCGGTCAACCCGACGCTGAATGACAACTCGCCCTTTGAGATCCTTGAGCTTGTCCAGCCATTGCTGGTACAGGTCGTCGCCAAATGCAGTGAGGTAGTGACGGATCTCCACTAAAGCAATCTTAGCTTATAAGCGAATTTTTGCAAGCTGTAGGTGGTACTACCGTTTCAGGGTCAGGTCTTGGATCTTGACTCGCGCCCGCGAACGAGAACGCCCTGTGGCGTTGTCGTAGCAGTTCCCCTATTGATTTTTGTACTGCGCGATCAGGCGGTCGATCGTGCCGTCAGCCTTGTACTGTTTGATCAATTCGTTGACTTGAGGCAGATACTTGGCAAACGGTGATTTTTTGTAGAACGTAATATAGAAATTTTCTTCCGCCACGAAATGAGGAAGGTTCTCCACTTTGCCCTGCAGCTTCTTTAGCTTGATTTCCTTTTCTCCGGCATACAGCGAGTACACAAAGTAGTCGGCTTTGCCGCCGGTGAGGAGGTCGAACGCTTCCTGGCTGGTTTTGACCGTTCGGACCGTCAGCTTGGCTTTGATGAAATCATCAAACTTTTGGCCGTAACTATCGCCGACCGTGCCAATCCCTTTCTTGCCGATCAAATCTTCCGGCTTTTCAAATTTAAGTTTGCTGCCGGCTTTCACGAACAACGCCACCGGATCCGTGGTGTAAGGCTCGGAATAGTCCATATACGTTAACCGCTCGTCCGTTTTGTAGGCTGCCACTAACGAATCGACTTCCCCGCTCTTGGCCTTGGCCTGGACTTCATCCCACGCGCCGTTGTATGGAAATTCAGTTTTGACGTCTAATTTATCAAAAATCATTTTTTCCAAAGCCGGTCCGGCTCCCTGGATTTCCTCACCGCTCTTGAACATGATGGGCTGCCATTCCGGGTGCCCCGATGCCACCAATGCCCGCTCTGGCTGGGCGGTCCGATTATCCGGCGCTGTGGCTGCCGGTTTGTCCGAGTTGCGAGAAACGCCATAATAAACGCCAAAGGCGATTACTATGGCAGCGATCACAAGAGAAATTACTTTTTTCATACGTTTTGTGTGGATTAATTGTTCCCAGGCAGTCTAACATTCCGTCGAAAATTTGCACATACTTGGAAAAATTTTGGCGGCGGCCTCATGGAAACGAGAAGTTTCGGGGTCAGGTCCTGAATCTTAGCATTGAAGGTCAATCGTCCTTCCGCGGTGCTCGGGGCCGCGAATGAGGAGAAGATGTTTAAAGCCTCAACGTCGAGCATCCCGCTTACGGCTTCCACCCCGCTTGTGTCAGCTCGCTGTCCGCTTTCTTGGCGAAGCTGAAATCGTACGTGCGCTCGATGGGAACTTCTTTGTACCGACTGTTGCCTCTCGCCCTTCGCCTTCTTCTTAATTCAGATAACCGCTGCGGCCGCCTTCGGCTTCCGCCAACGCCAAGTTATGACGCACGGGGGCTAAATACGGATGGATTTCCAGGGCGCGGCGAAAGCAGATCGCCGCTTCGCGAAACTCGTTCAACGATATGCGGCAGAGGCCCTGCCCGGATGCGGCGCCGAAATGATTCGGGTTGCGCGCCAGCGTCTGCTGGCAGTCGGCGATCGAACCGGCAAAATTACGGCGCATGAAGCGCACGGTCGCCCGCTTGTTCCACCCTTCGGCAAAGCCGGGATTCAATTCGATCACGCGGCTGAAGAGCGCTTCGGCCTCCGCGAGTTTTTGCCGCTGCATGGCTTCGATGCCGGAGCGAAAAATCCGGTCGGTTTCGGGATCGCCCGCTCGGCACCAGATGCCCCACAGAATCGCTTCCGCCGTCGCCGCGAGCTCCGGATCGTCGCCTTTCAAGGCATCGAGCGCCTCTTTTTCCGTTATCGGATACATCATTAACTGACCAGGTCCTGTCCACAAGTTCGGGGAAAGCCGCCACCCGCTCTCCGAGCCTGCGCAATGGGTCGCTGCTTAATCCCACCGGCAGTATCGGATGCGCAGGCTCCTCGAACGGGCGGCGGCTTTCATCGTCAAGGACGACGTGCGACGATTCGCGGCCGCTGTTATGCCGCGCTTGCCCGTTGTTTTGTCGTCGCGTTCAGTCCAACGATGAACGAGGGGTTCACGGTGCACATTGTGTGGATCTCGTCCGCCGTGCAGCCGAAAGCCGCCATATAGCCGCGCAGCAGTCGGAGCGACTCCACCGAGTTGGGAAACAGCGGCTCGCCCGCGTCCGACGAGAGCGTGCAGTGAGCGGGGCCGATCGCGCGGATGGCTTTGTACATGTTTGCCGGGTCGATGCCGAGCAGCGGCGACAATTCGTCGTAGGTGAAGTTGAGCCACAGGCCGACCCCGGCCGCTTCCTTCATCTCCTCGATTGTCAAGTTGACAAAGGGGCTGAAGGGATGATCGACGACTCCATTCTTGAAGCCGATCTTGCGACTGAACTCCGCCATCGCCCGGAACTCCTGTTTGGTCGGATGGCCAAAAAAGATCGCCGCGTTGCGGTCGTGAGCCAGGCGGAAGATTTCCTCGATCTCCGGTAAAAGCCCGCCCTTGTCGTCGAGCAGGTAATGGCCGTATTTGAGCGCTTCGGACCAGGACAGAGGTTCGGTATGCGCCTTGGGATCGGCCGTCTTATCCCAGGCGCTGGGCTTGCCGCCGACGATGGAGAGCGTGTTGGCCGAGGTGTTGTTGGGCATCCAGAGAGCGACGACGCCGGCTTTGAGCATCTTCGCCGACCACGCGGGTTCGATCTTCGAAAGAAACCCCTGCGTGACCGAGCTGCCGGGCCAAACAGGCACCGGGGTCAAACCCTTCTCCGCGCACCACGATTCCAGCGCGCTCCGCACCCCGCCGACCGCCCCCGCCGGGTCCTTTCGGCCTACGATCGTCTTGTAGAGTATCCCCGTCATGCCGCTCTTTGCGGCCAGCTTGGCGACGCCGAGCGCATCCTGCTGCCCCTCGTGCGCATGGCAGTGGATATCGATGGCGTCCTCGACGCCGATGACGTAGTCGAGCGAGGGATCGATGGCCTGCTTGAAGCCGCGGCGGGCGGGATAAGATGTAACCGAGCGAATTGCGCTCGGCGTGGAGTAGTTGGGTTTTGTTTCGGCCATGGTCCACCTCGCGATAATCAAATTGCTTGGACCATAGCGCGTCCTCACCCGGCGAGCAACGTTAGAACGCGTCCCTTAGGAAATATCCTGTCATTCATTCTTTCCAACGTTGACAGCCGCACTGCTCCTCTGTATCTTCATTGTAGAAACAAACCGACGGAGGTAACCGATGCATGTTCGAGTTCAAAAGTGGGGCAATAGCCTGGCCGTGAGAATTCCCAAACCTCTGGCCGAGGACGCTGAGGTTACGGAAGGCACGGTCTTAAACCTGGCCGTTTCCGAAGGAGCGGTCGTAGCAACACCGGTTCAGAGCAGGAAGTGGTCGCTCAGGCAGCTCCTCGCGAAAGTGAATAAGAAAAACCTCCACACAGAAGTCGACTTCGGCTCATCGGTCGGACGCGAAGCCTGGTAATGGCTCGCCGGTACGTTCCGACTCGCGGAGACGCGGTTTGGATAGCCTTTAACCCTCAAGCAGGCCATGAAGAAGCCGGAAGACGTCCGGCCCTGGTCCTCTCCCCCGCTTCCTACAATGGCAAGGTTGGCCTTGTGATTTTTTGCCCGATTACCAGTCAGGTCAAAGGGTATCCGTTTGAAGTGACGATTCCTTCGGGGTTGAAAGTCGGCGGTGTTGTTCTGTCGGATCAAGTCAAAAACCTCGATTGGCGGTTTAGGCGGGCTGAATTTATTTGTAAGCTTCCCCGGGAGACCGTCGTGGAGGTCATCGACAAGCTCGGGACGCTCCTGTTGAGAGGTTCATTTGCATGACGGCAACGTGCGGGAATTCATCGCCGGCGCGGACAAGGACCGCGAAGTCATCGTTTACTGCTACCACCGCAACAGCAGCTTTGGAGCCGTCGCTGACTTTTTGGAAAACGGCTTCAAAAACGTCGCCGGCATGAGCGGCGGCTTCGAAGCCTGGCGGCAGGTCTACAAGCATGAAGCGCAGGCGAAAAATCAGAATTTAAGATTCAACCCTAAACACCTTGCAAATGTCAGGTGAGGGCTGAAGGAATGGGAAAAAAAGACCGAAAAATGCTATAGCAGCCGCGGAGGCCGAATCCGCATTAATATTACTGATCGAGAGTGGTTACGGAGGGTTTTTATGTGGGGCCAAGAGGCAGACGTTGTCATCATAGGCTTCGGCGGTGCAGGCGCAAGCGCGGCAATCACTGCATCTGACTGGGGCGCGAGTGTACTGATTATCGAAAAGAACCCAGAAGGCGGAGGAAACACCAAATATTCCGGAGGCAGTATAAGGACCTATTTGGATCCGATTGGCGCCGTTGATTTCTTTGAGACGGTTTGCGAAGGCACAACAGAGCGAGACGTAATGGAAGCCTTCGTAAAAGAAAGCGCGCAAAACCCCGAGTGGCTGGCGAGCTTAGGCGCAGACACGGAATTTGGCGGCGAAACCAGTGAGGGATTTCCTCCGCGTCTTCCTGGCGCGGCTTTTCCGCACATTCGCGGCGCTCAGGGGATCGGTCCGAGATTGCACGTTAAGGGAGCAGAAAAAGGGGGTAGAAATCTCTGGAAAGCTTTATTTAGTAATATTTTAAAGCGAAATATTCCGATTCTATATTCCGCACGCGTAACCGAGCTTACGACTGAAAGGTCCCTAGGAGTAACCGGAGTCACCGCCACGGTAGCCGAAAGAGATATTACGATTCGCGCCCGGCGGGCCGTGATTCTTGCTTGTGGAGGCTACGAGTACGATCGTTCGATGCACCTCAATTATTTGGGCCAGAGCTACTTTAGTCTCGGCAATCCTGCGAACACGGGCGACGGCATTCGCCTCGCGCTGGGAGTAGGGGCGGACCTCTGGCACATGAGCGCAGTAGCCGCCACGTTCGGTTATAAAGTTCCGGAATATGACTTCGGAATTCGACACCGTATGCGGCATGCAGAGTATATCTATGTCGATCAGATGGGAAAACGATTTATGGACGAAACCGGCGTGGATGGCCACGCAATGTGGGCTCCCGCCTCCTATATCGATATGAAAACACTCAAGAAGCCCAGGATACCTTGTTTTCTCATTTTCGATGAAAACACGCGTGTTCGAGGACCTATCGGTTGGACGGATTCCGGTATCGTCAGCGAATTCTATCGATGGAGCACGGATAACAGCGCCGAAATCGCTAAAGGCTGGATTAAAACCGCGGATACCGTCGATTCACTCGCCCTTCAAATCGGCGTGCCGCTGGCAAATCTAAAGTCGACCGTCCTTGGATACAATAACTCTTGCAATGAAAGAGAAGATCTAGAGTTCGGCCGTTCCCCGGGAACGCTCCTTCCGTTAGAGAAGGCTCCATTTTATTCCATTGAACTTTGGCCTTGCATTATAAATACGCAGGGCGGACCTAAACGGAACTCCCGGGCGCAAGTTCTCGATGCACGCGGAAAGCCGATCAAGCGTCTTTACAGCGCCGGGGAGCTAGGTTCCATCTGGCACCGGAACTATCCCGGAGGCGGGAACGTGAGCGAGGCCCTTGCGTTCGGGAGGATCGCGGGGAAAAATGCGACGGCTGAGCCTCTTCTCTCTTAGAAGCAACAACGGTGGCAAAACCCGTGTTGGATTGGAGAAACTGGCGCGAGAACCGACGGGTCGACGCGAGGAATCGTTGCCGAGCAAGTTTTGTTTTCAACAACAATTCGTTCCCTCACTATGGA
>MGSS01000139.1 GCA_001798595.1 Deltaproteobacteria bacterium RIFCSPLOWO2_12_FULL_60_19
TCCACAATACCCTGCCAGTAGCCGTGGCCGAATTCCTCGGCCTTGGCGATGGTGCCCTTGCGGCTCGCCAGGTCGATCACTTCGGGAATGCCGAACATGCCCAGCGCAACCAGGACGAGGTCCACTCCTTCCCAAAGATAGGGTGTGTTAAAGGCGAATCGCTCGATTCCGGATTTCGCGTCCATCCCTACCGTGCCGATCAGTACGCCGACGATCCCCGCCAGCAGTCCTTTGATGGGCGCGTTGCCGCTGAGAATGCCTACCATGCTGACTCCCCAAAGCGTGAGGATAAAAAATTCCGGCGAGCTGAAGGCGAGGACCAGAGGCCTGAGCACCGGCAGCGACGCGAAGAGGACGAGCGCGCCGAACAGACCGCCGAGCAGGGAAGCGACGAACGAGGCGCTGAGCGCCCTGGCGGCTTCGCCGTTTTTGGCCATCGGGTAGCCGTCTAAAACAGTCGCCTGCGAGCCGGAGCTGCCGGGAACCGAGATAAGAATGGAGGTGAAAGCGCTGGCGGTGTTGCCCACCGCGTCCATCCCGACGAGCAGCGCGATGACGAGAAGCGGGTCCTTCATCGTCATCACGAAAGGGAGCATGATCGCCAGCGTGCTTGGACCGCCGATGCCAGGGAGGAATCCCACCAGACTGCCGATTGCAACCCCCAGGCACATGAACGTGAACGCCTCGGGCTGAAGCACGCCGGCCAAAGCTTCCAACGCCGCTTCGATCACGCCGCCATCTCCTCCGTCTTGCCGCTAGCCCGCTGCAACAAAAAATTTCGGCAACACCGCCGCCCGCCCGCACTTCGACGTGCTCAGCGCGAACGGGCTAAGAAAACGCCGTTCGTGGTGAGTTTTGTCGAACCAGGACGGCGTTGCCAGATTTTGTCTACAGGGCACAAAGCCTACTTCTGATCACCGACCGGAAGATTGTATTTCTGGCGCATCTTGGTGATGAAATCCTTCGCCTCTTTGGGGATGGCGATGTGCTCCCGAATCACGCCCTCGATTTTTTCTCCCGTGTGGGGCCTCCAGCCATCGCCAAAAAACTTATCCCCCTCTTTGTCGACTTCCGGATCTTTCATGGTCCTATTAAACGCTTCGCGCAAAATCTTCACCAAATGGTCCGGCGTGCCCTCCGGCGCGACCAGAAATTTGTCCAGCTCCGGCGCGCCCGCCCATCCCTGATAAGCCTGCCAGGCTATGCCCGTCGGCTTTTTATCGCCCAGAAGCTCAAGGAAGGTCGGCACCGTCGGAAAATCCTTGCGTCGCTCGTTTTCTTCGGTCACGAGCACCTGCACGACTCCCTCGCGCTGCAAGTCCTGAACCAGCTTGGCGTTCTGCGTCGCCCAGACGTCTATTTCTCCCTGGCGGATCGCGAGTTGCAGCTCACGGCTCCCCGGATAGCCGTAGATCCAGCGCAGGTTCCAACCGAGATATTCCGCGCCCCAGACCGTCATCGCCACCCAGGTGCGGATGCCGTCCGTGTCGCCCACGACAGCCGCTTTGGCGCTGCGGTCGGTGATCTTTTGCCGCGATTCGTTGCGAATCATCAAAAGGCTTCCGGGCCGAGCGATGCCGCCGATGACACGGAATTTTCTCGGATCGTATTTGATGGTAGGGCCGCCGCGGACGAAGTTGCCGATGCCGGAAGAGGAATCCTGCATTAGCGTCAAACCATCCGGTTTCGCTTCGCTGGCGAAGTAGTTGTTGGCGATCGTGCCGCCTCCGCCAGGCATGTTCTGCACTATGGTCGTCGGATTCCCCGGAACGTATTTCGAGATGAACCGCGACACCAGCCGCGCCGAAGCGTCGGTGCCGCCTCCGGCGCCCGACGAGACCAGGATCTTGAGGATTTTGCCCTGGTGATAAGGCGCTTCCGCGGCCGGAAGCCGCGCGGGCGCGGCGGCGATAGCCCCTAAGAGCGCAACGAAAGAGAAAAAGTCTCCGATATGGCGTCCCATAGATCTTCCTCCTTCTCGAACTTGACGGCGCTTTTCAAGGTTTAACGCCGCGTTTCTGGTGGCGGACTATATGCGCGCGCTATGCGGTTGTCAATGGCGATGCGCTTTCATCGCGTCGGGGCGGCCGCGAAACGGGTCGCGCCGATTGACCTGCAAGGACGAATTCCGTATGTTGGCGGCCGTGGAACGGAGAAACGAAGTCGCGGTTTTCGGCGGCGGCTGCTTCTGGTGCACGGAGGCGGTGTTCGACGGGCTTCGCGGCGTGCTGTCGGTCATGCCGGGCTACGCCGGCGGGAGTACGAAGAATCCCACCTACGAGCAGGTGTGCGCGGGACGAACCGGACACGCGGAAGTTATTAAAATCGAATTCGATCCTACTCAGATCGCTTACAGAGACCTCCTCACGGTGTTCTTCGCCACGCACGATCCGACGACGCTCAATCGGCAGGGCAACGACGTCGGCACGCAGTATCGCTCGATCGTGCTCTATGCGAACGAAGCGCAGAAGCCGGAGGCGGAAAAGTTCATCGCCGAGCTGGAGAGTTCGCAAAGCTACGGCGATCCGATCGTGACCGAAGTAAAACCCTTGGGCGAGTTCTACGCCGCCGAAGACTACCATCGTAAATACTACGCCAACAATCCGTACCAGCCCTATTGCCAAGCGATGATTCCTCCCAAGCTCCGCAAAGTCCACAAGCAGTTCGCCGAGCTGCTCAAATCTCACGGCAAAGCAAGCTAACTCTTAACGCCTGTTGCCTTCGCGCTGCCATTGATTTACTGTCTGGCGGGTTCAGGCGATAGGGGAGGGTGCAGTCTCGTGTCCCGTTACAAAGTAGTCGTGACAGACCACCTCTTTTCTTCGATGGAAGAAGAACGGGAGATCTTTCGTGGGATGGGCGCCGAGCTGGTGGTGGGTCAGTGCCGCGGAGAAGATGAAACACTGGCTTTGAGCCGCGACGCCGACGCGATTCTCAACACCTATGCTCCGATGACGGCGACAGTGATCCAGGCTCTTGAACGATGCCGCGTCATCGTGCGCTTCGGTATCGGCGTCGATAACGTGGCGGTCGCCACCGCGACAGAGCGCGGCATCATGGTGGCCAACACGACCGACTATTGCATCGACGAAGTCGCCGACCAGGCGATGGCCTTCCTGTTGGCTTGCGCTCGCGGTCTCTTTCCCAGCGCCAGGATCGCGCGTGACGCTGCGTGGGACTTCACACGCATGCCGCGCCTCGCGCGGATACGGGGCCAAATGCTCGGCCTCCTTGGAGTGGGGCGTATCGGCTCAGCCGTGGCCGCGCGAGCCGAGGGGTTCGGGTTGCGTATCATCGGACACGATCCTTACTTGAGCGACGAAGCGGCTCGTGAGTTCGAAGTTCAATTGGTCGACCTCGACGCGCTGCTGAAGGAATCGGACTTCGTATCGATCCACCTGCCGCTTAACTCGGAAACCACCGGGATGTTCGGCGAAGCGGCGCTTGGCAAAATGAAGCCGACCGCGTTTCTCATCAACGTCGCCCGGGGCAAAATCGTCAACCAGGCGGCCTTATGTCAGGCGCTCCAGCAGGGAAAGATCGCCGGCGCGGCGCTCGATGTATTGGAGACGGAGCCGCCCAAGCCGGATGATCCGATCCGCCGTCTCGACAACGTTATCCTCACGCCTCACTCGGCCTGGTATTCCGAGCAATCCAGAGTGGACATGCGGCGGCGGGCGGTGGGGCAGGTCGTGAGCGTATTGAAAGGCGAGTTGCCGTATTCATTGGTGAACAAGGAAGTTCTGCAACGGATCGGCATGCGAAACAAAGGGTGAAGAAGTAAATCACGGTTGTCCGGAAAGGGATAAAGCGACGCTCGCGCAAAGGCGCAAAGGACGCCAAATATAAACAAAATTGCAAATTCGAAACTCGAAATCCGAAATTCGAAACAATCTCAAATGGTCAAAAATCAGAAAGTTCCAAACAAGCCCGTTTCGGATTTCGTAATTGGGATTTAAGTCTCCGGGTTTGTTTCGGATTTCGAGCTTCGGATTTCGGGTTTTGATTAGGGATTGCGTGGCGTCTTGGCGCGAGGAATAGAAGTTTTTCTGCTTGCACTATTTGAATGATTTAGACGAAGGAGGCAACCGATGGTAACCCGCAGCACCTCGAGTTTCGGCCTGGTCGGCACCGACTGGCAGCAGCGCATCAACTGGGAGCGGCTCCGGAAATACCGCCTCGACCGCGCGCGGGCGGCGATGAAGCGGAACGGATTGGGCGCGATCCTCGCGATGTACGACGAAAACGTCCGCTACATTTCGAGCACGATCACGCCCGGGTGGTGCCGGCTGAAGCCCGGCCTGCGCTACGCGCTGCTCTGCGACGGGGCCGAGCCCGTGCTGTTCGAGCAGGGCGACATCGGCATCCAGATCAACCGCCACTGCCCGTGGATTCCACGGGAAAACGTCCGCTACGCCTACTCCTGGATCAAGGGGGCGGTCGGCGGCGCGTCGCGCCAGCAGGTAAAAAAATTCACCGATGCGATCGTGGAAGAGCTGAAAAAGTACAAAGTGGACAAGGCGCCGCTCGGAGTCGACTTCGTCGATATCAACATGATCAACGCCTTCAAAGAGGCGGGCGTCAACTGGACCGACGGCGCGTCGCCGATGGTCGAGGCGCGCGCGATCAAAAACGACGACGAGCTGGAGGCGATGCGCATCGTCGCCGCGATCTGCGACGGCTGCCACACCGCAATCTCCCATTTTATCAGGCCGGGAATGCAGGAGCACCAGATCACGGCGTTCGCCATGAATTTTCTCTACAACATTCCGGGGATTGAAGACGTGGAGGACATCATCGTCTCGTCGGGGCCCAACAGCTGGCCCAACTGGAGACATTTTTCCGACCGCATCATCCAGCCGGGTGACCTGGTTATCATCGACATGGCGGCGGTGACGTGGAACGGTTACAAGAGCTGCATGTACCGCACCTACTGCGTGGGGAAAAAACCGACGCAGGAGCAGCGGGATTTCTATCACATCGCTTACGATTGGCTCTATCGTGCGATCGAGAAGGTCAAGCCGGGGGCGACAACCAAGGAGATCGCCGAAGTCTGGCCGTCGGCCATGGAGACCTGGGGCTACAAGGAAGAGGATCAGGCCGCGGCGAATCTGTGGGGGCACGGCCTCGGGCTCGCTCAGTACGACACGCCGGTCATCTCGCGGATATACTCGCTCGATTTTCCCGTGGAGATCCGGCCGGGCATGAGCTTCGCCCTGGAGACGCAGCACGGCAAGCCGCTTCAATGGGGAGTGAGGCTCGAAGAGATGATGGTGGTGACGGAAAAAGGTCCGGAGGTCACAACGCAGTTTCCGATAGAGGAAATTACCGTCATCGATTAGGTGATTTGAGGTCACACCTGAAAAATGGTAGTCTCCCTTTGCTATGAGGGCTATTAAGGCGCATTACGACGGACGTGTAGTAGTCCCGGAGGAACCGATCGACCTGGCGGTGAATACTCCCGTGCGAGTGTTGGTTCCCGAGGCTGACGATTCGGCGGCAATCGCTAAGGCTTTTGCCCATCTATCAGAGCCTTCGTTCAGCCGAATCTGGGACAACGACGAAGATGCCGCCTACGACAAGTTATAAGCGCGGCGACGTCGTTCTAGTCCCCTTTCCCTTTTCAGATCAGACTTCAATCAAGCAACGCCCTTCCTTGGTGATAAGCGTTGAC
>MGSS01000140.1 GCA_001798595.1 Deltaproteobacteria bacterium RIFCSPLOWO2_12_FULL_60_19
TCCAGCTCTTTTTGAATCTGATGCATCGACGACGAGCAGGCCCGCATCCCGTAGGGCAGGTACTTGATCACATAGGCGATGAGCAGAATCCAGATCGTGCCGTAGATCGGAATCGGCACGGTCAGGTAGAGCCACAGAATGGCGATGCCGAGGACCAGCCCGGGAATCGCAATCGGACTGAAGGCGAGAAAATCGAGCGTGCCCCTCCCGCGCCACTGCGTGCGCACCACGATCCAGGCCATCATCGCCGTGAGCGTCATGACGATCGTCGAGCTGGAAATTCCCAGCACCAGGCTGTTCCAAAAGGCGCGGCCGATCAGCGGCAGGCTGAAAAGCCGCTTGTAGTTGTCGAAGCTTAAGCTGGCTAAAGCTTCGCTGGATGGCGCCATATAAAACGGCAGGAAAGACGACCAGACGATGGTCAGAACCGGAAAGATAAAAACGATCAGCGCAAAGATGAGCGTGATCAGGGCCAGCGGATACCGCCACGCGCCGAGATCGAACGCCACCGGGCGATAGCCCTTGCCGGTAATCGTGGTGAAGCGCTCCGAAATCTTAGTCGCCTTCAAGTAGAAAACGATGCCGACCGCGGTGATCGCCAGGTAAACAATCGCAAACGTGCTGGCCAGGCCGAAGTTGGTCGGCACCTTGTGCGTGGCGAGATAGACCTCCGTCGCGAAAACTAAGATGCCGGCGGGTATGCCGACCAGCGCCGGCACTTCGAAGTTCTCGATGGCGCGCACGAAGGTGATGATCCACACCGAAAGAATCGCCGGCAACAGCACCCGGAGCGTGATCCGGAACGTCGTGCGCAGGATGCCCGTGCCGGAAATGATCGCGGCCTCTTCCAGCGAGGGATCCATCGAGCGGAACGACGCGGTCAGCAACAAAAACGCAAGCGGGATCTGATCGCTGCCGAGCACCCAGATCATCCCCGCCATGTTGTAGAGTTCCAACGGCTGCTCAAAGCCCAGGACCCGCGTGGCGATCAGGTTGATCAGGCCGGACCTGCGGCTGAAAAGCATGATCCAGCCGATGGTCGTCAAGAGCCCGGGGACGATCATCGGGACTAGAATAGACGCGTAGATCGCCTTCTTGAACGGCATGTTGGTCCGCTCGGTTACCCATGCCAGATAGACTCCTCCCAAAAAGGCCAGCAGGCTCGCCCCGACGCTGAAGACAAGCGAGTTCTGAAAGGAGCGGATCATCTCCTTGCGCTCGAACAGCGAGGCGTAATTATCGAGCGTAAAGTGGCCGGCGACCCCCGGAGGGCTGCTGCTGAAGCTGCCGTAAAGCAACATCAAGAGCGGCACCACCGTCAGGTAGGCGATCAACAGTCCGGCAAGCGTGCAGACAATCGTGTCCGGCCGGAGGATAAAGCGAAGACGTGCGAACATCACTTCCCTCGACTCAATGGCTCACTCTTTCTGCAGCGAAAGGAAGCGCGCCGGAATTTCGGCGACGAGATAGACCGGACCGGAAAGGTAGAAGCGGATGCCGCCGGCATGCGCGGCCTGGGCATCGATCACCACGACGCGCGCCAAAGGATCGTGCCTTCTGCCGATAGCCGACGCTTCATCGGCGGAACCGCTGAGATGGACAAAGGCGCGACCGCGCGGCTTAAGCCCCTGGTGGAGCGTGCTCTCCGCCAGGTCGCGCGCCGTCCCGTGATAAAGACAAGCGGGCGGCGCGACACTCTCCGCGCCGAACTCCACCGGGAAGGAATGGCCGTAAGTCGCGCGCACCTTCCCCTCGCGCATTTCGAAGCGCTGTTTTTCAGCCTCCGTCACCAGCCCGAGCAGCTCCTGCTCCGTAACATCCGGGAAACGCCCGTGGACCAGCTCCTTCAACTCTTCCCACGAGACAAATCCCTGCGGGTCGAAGCGGAGCGGGTATTCCGGCGGGCGATGGCGCAGGAGATAGCTCAGAAAGCGAGAGAGACGATCGGCGGGAACCATAAAATAGGGATCAGGAATTAGGGGTTAGGAGTCAGTTGTGAGTCTTGCATTCCGACCTCCGGCTGCCGGACTCTATTTCTTTCTTTTCTCTCCGGCCATCAGCTCGTAGACGTGGTGGGCGATGCCGGTCGCCTCGTAGCCGTCCAGGCCATTGGCCTGGCCGATGGCAAAGAGCTGGTAGGCCAGCGCGCTGAACGGCGTCGGCACCTCCATCTCTTTCGCCATTTCCAAACCGAACCCGACGTCCTTGGGCATCCAGGATTTGCGCGGCTTGAACTTGCGCGTCACCAGCGCCTGGCAGATGCGCTCCAGCCCTTCCGAATAGCTCTGGGAATTCTTTATGACGTTATGGAAGGTCTCCTCCGACACGCCGCCCTTTTTCAGCCAGGTGAGAATCTCGACAACCCCGAAATGCTGGATCGCGGCGAGCATCGCCATCGCGTTCTTGATCAGCTTGGCGTTGCCCAGCTCGCCGACGTAGACGATCTTTTTTCCCATAGCCTGGAAGATCGGCTGCTGTTGATCGAAGAGCGCCTTTGCGCCCGACACATAGAGCGAGAGCGTTCCCGCCGCGGCCGCCTCCTCGACCCCGCCCGCCGAGGCGTCGAGAATCTTCCAGCCTTTGGCTTGCAGCCCCTCGTTGACGCCCAAAATCGTCTTCTTATCGATGCTGCTGAAGTCGATCCAGAGCCTGGCGCCGCCGCGCGCTTCATGCAAGCCGCCCTTTCCGAGCCCCACTTCCTTCACCGCCTCGTTGTAGGGCAGCATCGAAAGCACCGCCTCCGACGCCTCGGCGACGGCCCTCGGCGAGTCTTTAAATTCCGCCCCCTGGCTTTCCAGACTCCGCGTCACCTCGCGCCTGAGGTCGTTCACCACCAGCCGATAACCCGCCTTCAAAAGGTTCGCCGCCATGCCGCCGCCCATTCCCCCGGTGCCGATAAACCCTAAAGTTTTCATGATTTCCTCCGTCGCCAATCTAGTACGCTGTGTTTCATATCTCAAGCCGGCCGTAGTCGCACTTCGGTATCACATGCCGGATACAAACCCTACCCCTTAGTTGCGCCTTTGTGCTATGGTTTTTTTTCCGAATCAGGCAGGACATTAATAAAGGCTTGAGAGGCCGGAAAACCGGCAAATCTCGAAACCGGCGATCGTGGTTAGTTAGGAGGACCGATGGGAATTGTTCCTCTATACGTGTGGGGTCATTTTCAAAGCGCCGACAACAGAGACAAACTGGTTGCCCGGACGGAGCAACCCGTGTTGCCGGAAGTCATCGAGGAACGCAGAAACCAATTCCTGCGGCTACAGGAGCTAGACCCGTATTTGATGGGGAGAATTCTCAGAGTATTTCGCATCTTTAAAGGCGTCTACTGTCCATCAAACCCGAGGCATATCGAGTCGGCAGAGCTGGTTTGTGAGTTGTTCAAGCTACCGGCGCCCATTCCGGATGCACGTTTGAACAATGTCGATTATGGGGAATTCAAGGGCCAACCGTCCTCGATTATGAAGCCACGGCATGAGTATGTAGAGATCCCGTACCCCGGTGGAGATAGTTGGCTCGACTGCCTCGCCCATTGGCGGTCATTTTTTGAGGAAGTGCTACCACAATACAACGGCCAACCGGTACTGCTCGCCGGACAGGCAGGAGCAGCCATCCGAATGTGCGCCCACTTGTGCGACGGGGTGAGGCTCAGCGATGCAGTGGACCTCGAACTAACCGACCCGAAGGTCCCTTGGGTCTATTTCTACAAGTTTTAAGAGGGCGCAAACTCGCGGCTTTATTCCAGCGTGCGGCACTCATCTGACACTCGTCGGATGATTCCTTTTAAGGGCTTACAACGGAGGGCTTTGGCCCTTCATTCTCAACAGAGGAAGCTTGCTCAAAGACGTAGCCGAATCTCTCGATCAATGGGCGGTCGCGAATTAAAACCAGCTCTGCGAGCTCCGGTGTATAATAGGTCGAGTAGTGGAGGTGCTCGGAAATATTCTTCTTCTCGGAATCCAGCACGTAGCTGCGCAAGGCATCATTCGCAACTCCGATCTTCTCGAAAAAAGCCACCAGGTCGGCGCGCAGCGACTCGACGCGGCAGAAATAAACGTCGTCAGTCGGCTCGAACATTTGATTGAACCGAAAGGTGTACAGCCCTAATCCGCTACCGCGAATTTTCCGCATGACATCCTTGGTAAAGTTCGCGACATGCCTTCTTTCGTAATCAAACCTATCAGGCAAGGCCTGGACCAAAACATTGAGCTTACGGTCTTCGATCACGCCGAGATTCAATGCGTTACGAGTTGTCTGGATAAAATCGAGTTTCCAATCTTCGCTAAGGAACGAAATCAGCGGCCCATGCCTGCTGTTGGCTTGCTGGTGACAGTACCAGGAGACGTAAAATGCCCAAGGGTTGCGAACTGTACCAAGCACGCGGAGGTGAGAATATTCCGCCGGCAGAGCAACTCGCGGCAGGTGATAGCCGATTTCATGCGCCGATGCGAAAAACTGCCTAATAACCTCGGAAACGAAGGTCCCACCTGAGCGCGGCAGGTGCAGAAACACGAACTTGTCAGTGACTAGCACCGCCGACCTCGCGTTCCTCGTCGAGAGAAAACAGCGGCAACGTCGACTCAACCTGCGCCGGTGCCGAGTGAAGTTTTATTAATGAGTAGGGCATCCGTTGTCTCTTCGCGGCGTCTATTATTAATCTTTGCTGCGAGACATATTTTTCCAACCTGTTACGAAAACCGTCCTTCGTGATCATCTGTTCCTGGAGCTTTCGCCATGCGCTCGACCTCTCGGAATGCAAACTTCTCGCCTCAATTTCAGTCTCGTCCAATTCCAAGATAAAGACATGGACAGGCAGGGTTCTTAATAGTATCAGAGTTTCGTCGCATTCCTTTTCAAGTGCGGGTTGCCTGACGGCTATGGACACGTAGGTAGACAAGTGGAATCTGTTCAAAAGAAAAACGGCGCTCTCGTCCCGCTTGATGACATCTCTCATATAGGTGGCAAAGAGCCTCTCAAACTTAACGCGTAGTTCTAGAATGCCCTCGATCGGAAAGTGCTTCCAAGAGTGCAGCAATTCGCCCTCGGAGTAGTCGTACACATGTCGGCCCTCCAGCTTCTCTTTTAAGTAACTTTGAAATGTGTCTTTCCCGGACCCTGAAATTCCCTCAATAATGAGTACGCGGGACTGTAGCGCTGAGGCGAAACTCAGGTCCATAGCGTTGATGAATTGAGGGCTCATGTCTGGCGCAATATAACGGAACAAGCACGGTGTCAATGTTTTTTCTCATTTGACAACCGCTCGTATCAATATGATATGGATTTGGGTGTTGTTCGGTGATTGGTTTCACGTCCGAAGAACCGGTGACGCACGCTCGAGATCGATTCTAAATGCCACACGAATTCAATGGGTTTCAGCAAATCAGCGCACGAGGAGAAGGCCCTGTGACAGAACCGGAAGCGAAAGGGAAACGACCAGGTTCCTTCTGTGACGACGCCACGATCCTCCCGCATCAGTCAGACAAACCCAGCGGTGAGGCGGAAACCCGCGTGCCTCTGTCTGCCAACGCCCTTGATACCTTTACCGACTCCATCAAAGCGCGCGGCACAAAAAGAACTCCTCGCTTCGTACGCGGTGCCACCGGCGCGGAGGTGGTTTTCTCATCCGAGCCGTTAACCTCCTATAGGTACGATCCTGGACTGGCGCGGCGCGAAGAGATCATGCTCGTGGTCAAGACGACGCTTCAGGTGGAGAAGAATCAACGTCAAGAAGAGCACATGAGGAGGCGGAAAGCCGAGGTGTTCGGACGGGAAGCCGCGCGCCCCTATGTCCTGGGCTTTGTGGCGGCATTTCCTCTGGCTCATGAAAGGTTCGATTGGACCTTGGTCGAGTCCAAATGGGCGTTCTCCGCGGTCGAACCTTACGGCGCGAACGCTTGGGGTAACAAGTTGGCGCTGTCCTCCGCTGAATCCGTCCGCTTGATCGACATCCGGACTGATGAGGCGAGATTTTGTCGACACCCCTGGCTCAATCAGGCGCACACGGTCGAGTTCTCGGCGGATGGAAAAATGCTCCTCGTCGCCTCGGCGGGTTTCGATGCCGTATTTGAATTCGATACCGCAACCGGAGAAGTCGTCTGGCAATGGTTCGCGTGGGACCATGGCTTCGACCGATCGAGGTTGGGCCATTACATGGTGCGGTCCGCCGAAAGCTACAGAACGCTCGCTGCGACGGGTTTCGAAGTGGTCCTGGTGGATGATCCGGGAAAATATCCGTTCGGCATTCCCACCCGGCGAAAACCGGCGCATCTCAACAGCGCTTGCTACGATTCGGATGGAAAGATCCTTGTCACATTGTACCATCAAGGCGCCGGCTACATAGTCGACCACAGCACCGGCGAGGCCCAAGAAGTGATCTCCGGCCTGGTCAATCCGCATAAGCTCTCGAGGCGAAAACGGGGAGGCTATTTCATCTCGGATACCAGGAGGGGCAAGCTGATTCTTTTGGACGAAAAATTTCGTCCTAACTACGAGATCGCCCTCGCGGGAATGCCGGGGGTCGCGCGCTCGCCACAGTTGTCGGAGTACTTGCAGAACACGACCGAGTTGCGGGACGGCCTGTTCGCCTGCATCGATATCCATCGAAGCTCTCTTTGGCTCATCGACGTGAAACGCCGCAAATATCGCGGCATTAAATTTCCGGCGGAGTGGTCGGTCCACGATGTCGCGAGCCTCGGGCGGAAACAGGAGCTTCGGATAGGGGGCCTGGTCGGCACCGAATTCGGCAAAGTCGCGGCATTCGCGCGCCAACTGAAAATCATCCATCACTTCTCTGTGGACGGGCGAGAAATCACAGCCTTGGCCCTCGATACACAACAGCGGAATAGAGAGGTTGAGATGTGAGGCTTATCAATAACTAAGCATCGGAAACCATCCCGCCTACGGTTAGAATTTGCAGACTCCTGCCAGATAGTGTAAAATCATACATAAACAAATAGCCTGTTGACTGCGCATGCCAAACTCACGAGGTTGAATGCGCCGGCAACACTAAGACTACCGGACAGAATTTCCTCACGATCCCGGCCCATCTCCACCAGGCGCCAGAGGTCATAGCAGAGGCCGAGGCGATAGAATTTAGACCAATGACGGGTAGTAACCTGTGAAAGAAAAGATCCTCGTTTCAGTCGTCGGTGCTTTCATCCTTGCTTCCGTCTGTTTAGCCGAGGCGCAGCAGCCGGCAAAGATCCCACGAATCGGGTTCATATCCTCCGCCGGCACTCCTGGAAGTCTCTCACGCCGGTTCGACGCCTTCCAGGCGGGATTGCGCGATCTCGGTTACGTGGAGGGCAAAAACCTCTTGATCGAACGGCGCTATGCAGGGGGTAAGCTGGCTCGGACGCCCGCGCTTGTGAACGAGCTGGTTCAAGAGAAGGTCGATGTCATTGTGGCGATTAATAACGTCGCGATCCACGCCGCCAGAGAAGCAACCAAAACGATCCCTATCGTGATGGTGTGTTCCATCGATCCCGTCGTCGCAGGCTACATAGAGAGCTTTGCACGACCAGGCGGAAATATTACCGGGCTTGCCCACCTGGGCCGCGACCTCAGCGCGAAGCGCGTGGAGTTGCTCAAAGAAGTCCTTCCCAAAATGTCGCGCGTCGCGATCCTTTGGGATACCGACGGTCCAGGCCCTGCCATCGCCTTTAAGGAATACGAGGCGGCGGCGCAGGCTTTTAAACTGGAGCTACGCTCTCTTGAGGTACGCGGGCCGGCTCCTGATTTGCCCGGAGCTTTTCAACTTGCTAAAGCGGCACGCGCGGATGCGTTTATCGTCGTTGGGAACGCTTTCATGTACCCGCATGCAAAACAGATTTTCGAGCTAGCCACAAAAAATCGACTGCCGTCCATGACCGAGCAACGTCAATACGTCGATGCCGGCGGCTTGATGTCCTACGGAGCCAACTTACCCGATGTATATCGGCGCGCCGCCGACTACGTCGTCGAAATCCTGAAGGGCGCAAGACCTGGCGATCTGCAGGTGAAGCTGCCGGAAAGGTTCGAGATTTTCATTAACCTGAAGACCGCACGCCAAGTTGGCCTTGTGATACCGCAGCACGTGTTGATCCAGGCAGATAAGGTAATCCAATAGGGCGCCGGACTCACCGGTGGAAGAATTTCGTTGAGTTCTATATCCCAACGGACTAGTATTGACGCCGTCGTCGTATCAGACCGGTGTCGCTCATGAGGGATTGGAAGAAAGTCGTCCGAGTTGGGCTTTGTAGCGGCGGTATCCGCCGCCGCCTCCTCATCTGGGGCCTTAGCTTTTTCGGCGTTGCGCTGACGATTGTCGTTTTCGCCGGCTATTCTTATACCGTAAGACAGATAGAGCGGGACGCCGCCGCGTTGCAGGCGGAGCTCGCGTCAGTGACGGCTGAGCGCATTCGCAACTTCGTTCGACGCAAGATCGAGCGATTTTCGGATATGGCCGATGCCGCAAATCTTTATCCGCTCGGAAGCAAAGAACAAAAGTTGCTCCTGGGTCTGCTGGTGAAAAACGACACCAGCTTCACCGAAGCTTCGATCATCGATGCCCGGGGCATGGAAGTGGTGAAGGTATCCGACCGAAAAGTTTATTTTGCCTCGGACCTCTCCGACCAAAGCAAATCAGCAAAGTTTAACGGAGCGATGAAGGGGACGGATTATATAAGCCGAGTCTACACTTCGGACAGGGCTCAGCCTTACGTGACGGTCGCGGTTCCGCTCTGGGGCGCCGCGCAAAATATCGGCGGCGCGGCGACGGCCGAAGCCGACCTGTCTTTTCTGTGGGAAGTGATCGAAAAAATTCATTTCGGCACTGCAGGCTACGGGTATCTGGTAGACGAGAATGGCAATCTGATCGCCCATCGGGATGCTTCGCTGGTCTTAAAAAAAATGAACCTCCGACAAATTGTAGGAGTCCAAAAATTCCTGCGCAACCCTACGCGCTTAGATCCCACTCCCGCCCACGAAGGGCGGGGATTAATGGATAAGCCGGTGCTGGCCACGTATGCGACGGTATCTGAGTTGGGCTGGGCGGTTATCCTAGAAGAGCCTCTCGATGCGGCGTTGGCCCATGTGGAAATATTGAAGCGCTCTGCGCTGGCGCTCCTGGCAATAGGCCTGTTCGTCGGCGCCGTTATTATCGCCTGGGTCAGCGGCAGAATCACCGGGCCGATCCGGGAGCTTCATCAGGGGGCTGAAATCATCGGGAGTGGGAATCTTGACCATCGGGTCAACATCAAGACCGGAGATGAAATCGAGTGGCTGGCGGAAGAATTCAACAAGATGGCGGGAGAACTGAAGGTCTCTTATGCCACCCTCGAACAGAAGGTGAAGGACAAGACCCGCGAGTTAGAGAGAACCAACGTCGAGTTGGAACAGGCAAACCGTGATCTGTTGACGGTGAACAAGGCGAAGGACGAGTTTTTAAGCGTCATGTCCCACGAGCTGCGGACGCCGCTGAACGTCGTCATGGGGTACACGGGAATGCTCAAAGAAGGAATCCTGGGAACGATCAATCCGGAGCAGGAGAAAGCCCTCGAGAAGGTGATCAGCCGCTCGAGCGACCTGTTGGTGATGATCACCCAGATTCTGCAGGCCACCAGTATCGAAGCCGGGAAAGTCAAAGTCGAGAGACGGGAGGTCGAATTAAGCGATCTTTTGGACGATCTGAAGTCGAGTTACGAAGTGGTTACGGAGAAGCCGATCGCCCTCAAGTGGGACTATCCTTCGGGGCCCCTGACGATCAAAACCGACGGCGAGAAGCTGAAGCACATACTCTTGAATCTCATCAATAACGCGATCAAGTTTACCGATAAGGGGCACGTCAGCATCGCCGTGCGCTACCGGCCGGAGGCCGGAGCGGCGGAGTTTCAGGTTGCGGATACCGGGATCGGGATTCCAGAAGAGATGCTTCCTTCGATCTTTGAGATGTTCCGCCAGGTGGACAGTTCCGAGACCCGATCCTACGGCGGCGTCGGAATGGGGCTTTATATCGTGAAGAAATACACCGAGATGCTGGGAGGAAAAATCGAGGCGGACAGCGCCCCGGGCCAGGGATCGGCCTTCACCGTCACCCTCCCCTGCTGAGCTTTTTTCAATCTCTTCATCATCATAGAGCCTTGCGTATCGGCCCGTGGCTCCATATACTTTGCCACCACAACCAAACGAGGGTGCGGGCGAAGCACCGAACCATTCGGCGCGCTGTGCAGAAACTTCGAATCGGCTATTACCTCTCCGCGGCATCGATGGGGGGCATGGAGAGACACGTGCTCGCGCTCATCGACCACCTCGCCCCTGAAGAATTCGATGTTATTGTGTTCTGTCCCGCTTCGGAAGGGCTCGCTCCCTTTTTCACGGAACTCCAGCGGCGCAACGCCCGTCTCCACATAACCGGCAGACAAGACCTTCCGCCTTCCGGGAGGGAGCATGGCTACCGCCAGATATGGATCAAAGCGCTCGGCTGGCTATTGCGCCGCCTGTCCGTAGAGGAGTCGGAAGAAGCCGCCGCGCTGATCGCCAGCCAGCTCGGTTGGATGGCATCGCTGCGGGGCCGATTAGCCCGAGCGAAGCTGGACGTTATTCACTTCCACGCCGGACGGTTGGTCCCGCTCTACTGGCCCCTCATCGCGGGGCGGCTCGCGCGAATTCCCACGCGCATCTTGACGCTGCATAACGCAGCGCGGAGGCGCGCCCTTCTCTTCGCGAGCCTGGAAAAGCTGGCCTTGAGGAGTACCGGCTCCATCATCGTTCCCTCGGAGTATGTCAAAGACTCGCTGCTGAGTTACCGGAGAGTTCCCCCGGAAAAGGTGGCGGTGATTCCCCACGGCCTCGATCTGCCGGAATGCGACGCCCCGCGCGGTCGCGCCGGCGCGAGGAGAGAGCTCAAACTCCCGCTGGAGATTCCAGTCGTGGGAATCGCCGGGCGCCTGGTTTACACGAAAGGCGCGGATCTGCTGATCCGCGCCGCGCCGCGGGTGCGGACGCGCTTCCCCGCCGTTCGATTTGTGTTGATCGGGGAGGGAGCCGAAAAAAATGCGCTGCGTCGTCTGGCCGAGGCGGAAAGCGTGTCGGATGCCGTAGTTTTTACCGGATACCGCAGCGACGCGAGGCAACTGCTGCCGGCCTTCGATATTCTCGCCGCGCCGTCCCGAGACGAGGGACTCTCTCTCTCGGTTCTGGAAGCCATGGGATGCGGCATACCCGCTGTGGCCTCCCGGCTCGGCGGCATCCCGAGCCTGCTGATCGACGGCGTCACCGGGCTGTTGATCCCGCCCGACGATTTTGCCGCTCTCGCCGACGCGCTCATCCGGCTCCTCGCCGAGCCGCAACGGGCCGACGCGATGGGCCGGGCCGCCCGGGAGCGCGCGCGAACCCACTTTCTCCAGGAGACCATGCTCGCCAGAACGTTCGCCCTGTACCGGGCGCCCTCTCGGAGTTCCGTGAAATCTCAAGCCGCCGGAGAAAAACTCCCATGAAGTTTTTCGGCGCCGCGGAATCCAAGCTTTCGATCTTGATGTACCACCGCGTCGGCAAGCCGGAGTTCGGAGAACGCTCATTGTACGTCTCCGAAGACAATTTCGAGCGGCAGGTTGACTATCTCCTCCGCCGCTATCGCGTCCTGTCTTTCGAGAACGCCGTCGAACTCTTGGCGCGGGGCAACCAGCTTGGGCGTGACAGCGTGGTGCTCACGTTCGACGACGGCTATCGCGACAACTACGAGAAGGCTTTTCCAATTCTTAAAAAGCGCGGATGCCCGGCGACGATCTTCGCCGCCACCGAGCCGCTGGAGAGCGGACAGGCCCTGTGGCCGACCACGCTCTACTATTGGTGCGCCGCGACGAAGGCGTTGGAGATCCGGCTGCGCGTCGATGGCTCGGACGGCGCTCCGCCGGTTCTCCCGCTGACAACGACGAAACAGCGTCGCCGGGCTTTCTATGCGATAAAATCCCTGCTGATCCATCGCCCCTCTCGCGACCGCGAGGTCCTGATGAGAGAGATCGCCGAGAGCCTCGGCTTCGACGCGAACGACGACCCCTTTCATAAGGCATCGATGCTTACCTGGGATCAACTCCAGGAGATGTCGGCGGCCGGCATCGGCATCGGCGGCCATACCATGACCCATCCCTCCCTGCCGGCGCTAAGCTCGGAGGAATGCGCGCGCGAGCTCACCCAATCGAAAGAACTCATCGAGAGAAAACTGAATCGCCCCGTGACCCTCTTCGCCTATCCCTTCGGAGGGCGAGACGACTTCGATCCAAAGCTCGAAGCGATGGTCAAAGACGCCGGCTACAAAGCTGCCTGCTCTGCGCTGAGGGGCGTCAACCGGCCGGGCGCAAATCGATTCGCGCTGCGGCGGATCTATGTCCGAAACGAGCCGCTGCCGGTTTTTGCGCTTAGATTACTGTCGGCCGCCTGGAGGTCTGAATGAAAATTCTATTTTTCATCCAACATCTCGGACTCGGCGGGGTATTACGGCAAATTTCGATCTTGACCGATCATTTAGCTCGCAGAGGGCACAACGTATCTTTTCTAGCGCTCTACCCATCAGACCAAAATTGGCATTTGCTTGGGAAATTAAATGTTGAGCTGCGATCGCTTATTGCGCAGAAGCCTAAAGGTATTTTGTTCCAAAGCATACAGCTGGTCAAGGCCGGGTTCGCGTTAAGGAGTTTGCTGAGACAGGAAGATATCGAAATTTTGTACGGCTTTCAGGGGCCCAGCGCCAGATTTCTTGCGTGGGTGGCCACCCGCGGTCTGCCTAATACCGAATTAGTATGGGGCAACCGCGGCTCGTCGGGTCGCGGGTCGGGTCAAAGAACAACTCCACACGGCCTTGGTTGGAAATCAGCTTTGCTGTTGCAGCTAAGCAGGCTGGTTTCCGGAACTGTTCCGCTAGTCATATCAAATTCAGAGGCGGGATATGTCGGGCGCAAGGCGAGGAGATTTCAGAGTATCAAACACTTGGTCATTTACAATGGATTCGATACGGATAACTTTCGACCTGATTTGGGAGCTCGCATGCGCGTGCGGTCTGAATGGACGATTCAGCACGAGAGGCTAATCGGGATCGTTGCCCGATTTTATCCTTCGAAGGGGCATCGTATTTTTCTGGAGGCAGCAGCGTTATTATGTAAGGAGTGGAAAGATGTACGGCTTGTCGTCGTCGGTGACGGGCCTCTTAAAACAGAGCTTGAGAGCTTCGCCCGCGCGTTAGGCCTGACAGAAAGCTTGATCTGGGCCGGACCGAGGGGAGACATGCCTGCCGTTTACAACGCGCTGGATATTTTGTGCTCTTCCTCCATCCACGGCGAAGGATTTCCAAACGTTATTGGAGAAGCCATGGCCTGTGGCGTGCCATGCGTGGTCACGGATGTAGGGGACTCAGCGAAGATCGTGGGCGATCAGGGCATAGTGGTTCCACCGGGCGACGCGCGAATGCTGGCGAATGGATTGGAGAAGATGTTGTTGAACCTTAACAACATAGACCCCGGCGAGATTCGCGGTCGAATTGCAAGGCTTTTCAGCATAGAAAATCTGGTCGATGCCACCGAGAAAGCCTTGGCTGAAGTATGCCGCACTCTTAAGTAAGACGGTTTCAACAAGCTGGGGACGAGGCGGCCTCGCCGGCCCAAGATGTTGCTAGCCTGGATTGTTTCCACTTTTCAATAAGGTCGCGGCTCGATCGCCAAATGCGATCAACGTTTGGCCCGGCTTGCTGAGGTAGTCCTCGCCTTTTCCATCCGATACCATTGTAACTTCTGCCAAATTTGGTGGAGAATCTCGATCGCCGGTCGCCTCATGAATGTAACCAGAATTAAGAGAGCCGCTTTTATCGTTGGAGCGGCCTTTAAGCTGTGAAGCGCCGCCTGGCGAGCTTCCGGTCTTTGATTTCTAAGCAACGAGCTGTAACCGGCTTGCAAGTACAGTTCGGCCAAATGCTTGTTCCAAACTCCGGACGGAACGAGGCCGGGAAACAGAGAGCGGTTCTTCTCCAGGACCTTGATACGTGCATACAACATCCGTTCTTCGTCCCTGGACGTATTGAAGTCATGAAGGCGTTTTTTACACACAACCCACGGAAGGCAGGCTACGCTAAAATGCGCTGAGATCCGCAGCCACATATCCCTATCTTCAACGGCTGTGAGATCCGCGTCAAACAGCCCGACTTTTTCGAAGCACTCTTTCCTTACCATTACCGTGCTGACGCGGATAAAGTTTGACCTTATGAGTTCGAGAAACGCCGCTGGAATAGGAAACGTTTGAGCAGCGCTTTCTCCGAGCTTGTTAGCTGCGACGAAAGGGGTGTATGGGGAGCCGCTATCTCGAAATTTCTCGTGCCGGCCGGATAAAAGGCCAATGTCGCGATGCTCTTGTAAGAAAGCAACCTGAAGCTCCAGTTTGTTCGAAGCCCACAGATCGTCGGCGTCCAGGAAACAGACGAGGGCGCCTTGAGCGGCCTCGATGCCTGTATTACGCGCCGCAGACAGGCCGCGGTTCTCCTGGTAAAGATATCTAAATCGGCCATCGAATTTACTTAGGACTAGTTTTGTGTCGTCGGTCGAACCATCGTCAACGACAATGACTTCGCGGTTGCCGTAAGTCTGCTCCAGCGCGCTTTGCACCGCCTGGTGGACAAACCTGGCTGCGTTATAGGCAGGGATGACCACGCTGACTAAAGGTGATTTATTCGCTGGATCTGGCGACATAGCTTTCATGGATTCACGCGACAAATCTCTCAACCGTGATCTTCATTTCCCTATCCAGTCGCGCCACGACCAGAAGTATCCCATCTGTCGCATCGGTTTTCTCGCTACATACCATACCACAAGCTTGTCCCAGAGACCCAGATTCGTTCTCCAGGCACCTTCCTTAGCGTTTTGAATAAAGGCGGTGGGATCCCGCACAACGCCTCCCACACGTTTGGCAACTTCACCGTAAAGAGGAATCGGAGTGCCTCCGCCTGCTTTTATGGTCTCGGCCTTGTTGTTCTCTACGGTCTGTTTTATCGCCTCCCGGTCCCATTCAAGGCCCAGGAACTCCCCGACATCATGTAGCGTGTTTTCTGGTGAAGCCAACAGTTTTTCATACCGGACCTCCAAAAAAAGGCGTGGTGGAATATTCTTAGCGCCTTCGTTGGCGGCACGGATATGCTTTACCCAGCTGCTAATCGCCGTCCTGGACTTTCGAGGGGCCCACCCCGAGCCCCAGGTATGCGAGGCCGCCAGAAGAGAGGCTACGACATCACGGGGGTCTCGAACTAAATGTATGAAACGGCTTTCCGGAAGCAGCTCGCTAATTTCAGGAAGGTACAGCGTATTCATGGGGTTTTTGTCGACGAATAACTCTCCCGGCTCGAGACTGCCGGTCATTGGACGGAGGAGTTGGCACATATAATTTTTCAGGATGGCGAGAAACTCGTGTTCCTGAAAATAACATGACAGCCCAACGCCTCCTCTGCCCGTGGCGGTCGTTGGACTACCTTCTCGCGCCAATTCCCAACGCCACCCGCGCAATTGCGGCGCCACATACCGACCAAAGAGAAAGGACTCTTGACCCGTTCGAACTCTAGGATGACCGGCTAACAATCGTTGAAGCCATGTGGTTCCACTACGCGGACAACCTCCAATAAATACCAGGTTGTGCCCCTTATAACTCACGCTGTCATTCATCTTGCCATTAAACCACTGTTCCGCTCACCGGGAAATGTGCAGCGGCAAAATCTTTCCCCGCGCGCTGGCGTGGGGGACTCCCCGCT
>MGSS01000141.1 GCA_001798595.1 Deltaproteobacteria bacterium RIFCSPLOWO2_12_FULL_60_19
GCAGCTCGTGCACGGGCCGACTTCAAAGATCTGCGCCGGCGGCACGCCGGCGTCTTCGAGGATCGAGCGGTTGAGCGCTCTGAGATCGAGGAATTGCTTGCTGTTTCTTAGCTCCAGGCACCGCTCCGCCAGACTCCCCCACCGCTGCGCGAGGGGCTGTGAAACATCGGCGCCGATCTCGTAGCAGCAGGGACCGACCGCCGGCCCCAGCGCCGCTTCGATCGAGCTTGGATCGACGCCGTAGCTGTCTCTCAGATGGCGCACCATCTTTGCGGCGATGCCGGCGAGCGTGCCGCGCCAGCCCGCGTGCGCGACCGCGACGAGCTTAGGCCCGCGTACGGTGAACAGAATCGGCACGCAATCCGCCGTCAGCACGGCGGGAAAGAGCCCGCGCTCCTCCGTCACCAGCCCGTCCGCCTCCCCCGCCTCTTTGAGGCGATTGTCCTTCACGTCGATGATCCGGTCGCCGTGCACCTGGGTCATCGTCACGATCCGGAGATCGTGCGCGCCCACCTCCCGCTTGAGGTCGCAGATATTGTCTTTCACCGCCTGCGGATCGTCGCCCACGCGAAACGAAACATTGAGGCTGGCATATGGCCCGACGCTCCTGCCGCCGCGCCTGCCGAGAAAGCCGTGAAGCAAGCCGTCGCGCCTCTCCCACCGCGCGACTTTCAGCCAGTTCAGTTGCACAATGAAGATATTATCACCGCTCATTCAGCCCGTTGCAAGTTCGCGTCAACCGAGAGGCGCTTGACAAACCCAGTGGGGTCCAAGCAGAATCAGCCACAACTGCGTCATGCAGCGTGCCCCATGGAAGAAAAACAACCCTGGATAACTTGCTACCTGACCGACATTCTTATCAGCTACATCAAAGAGCACTTTGCAGAACATCGCGGGTTGGATTACCCGGCCCTCTTCAAAGCGGTTGAAGGATTTGAGACGCCTTCGGACCCGGAGGCTTTTCTACGCGACGTAAACAACTGGGTCCCCCTCGCGGTCCTGCGAGACCTGGAACTGCAATGCGAGAAGATTTCCGGCAACAAGGAAATCGCCTACCATGCGGCCAAGGCCTATTTCACCCCGGGCAAAAGACAACTTCCGTCCCTCTTCGAGATCGTTGTTCAGGTCTTGAACGACGTTCGTTCGGTGCTCAGTTTCGCCAATATCTGGGGCTCGTCACAAACCAATTATTTGAAACTACAATCGTTCGAAAAGGAAGGATCGGGAACGGAACTCTACATACTCTCCCAGTTCGGCCACAATGCCGGCCCCGCAATCGGGGCTATCAACCTGGTCCGGGGATTTTGTGAGGGATTTCCCCGCCTGTACCCCTTCATCGATGAGACGCTGTGCGTTGAAGAAATCTCCCAATTGCGCGTCGAGGGCATCGCGCGCGAGTTCCCGGATTATGTGGTAAAAACCCAGGGGAACCACTTGTCGATTTACCAGCGCTCCTCGCAACAACCGATCGTCGAGGCGGTGAAAGCTCCGTTAACATCCGAAAGCGTTCCTTTGTCTCGCGAATTCATGCTCTACACTCCCGATGCCGTGGTGGTACCGCAACGGGAAGGTCGCATAGAGGTGCTGACAAACCGGGTGCAAAAGGACAGTCAAAACCAACCCGATGCTGTTTTTGCCTACCAAATCGTGAAACCCGGCGTGTTAACTCTGGGGCCGCTGTCTTATTCTTTCCAAGAGGGCCAGATTTACAACGCCCCCTATTCCCGCTTTCGCTTCGAATGGAAAGAAAAGGCTAAAGACCAGAAGGAGGTTGCGATTGAAACCATACGCAGGGAGGTCTCCCAACTCCTCTTCGAACATCTGAAGCAGATGCAACAAGCCGAAATCCGCATGGTTCAATTCAACATCGAGAAAAGGAGGCTCACCTTAGAGAATATACGCCTCAAACAAGAGATTGAGCGGGAATATAGCTTTGCCGGCATTGTCGGCCAGAGCGAGAAAATGCAAAACCTCTTCGGCTTAGTCCGCTCCAGCGCCGAGACCGACGTCACCGTGCTCATCCAGGGCGAGACCGGCACGGGGAAAGAGCTGATCGCGCGGGCCGTTCACTATAACAGCCCGCGAAAAGCCAAAAGGGTTGTCGCCATCAACTGCGGCGCGCTCTCCGAAACGCTCTTGGAAAGCGAGCTCTTCGGCCACGAAAAAGGGGCCTTCACCGGCGCAACGACTCAGCGAAAGGGCATCTTCGAGGTCGCTGACGGCGGGACCCTCTTCCTGGATGAGATCGGAGAGATCTCACCCTCTACCCAGGTCAAGCTCCTCCGGGTCTTACAAGAGGGCGAACTCCAGCGGGTTGGAGGCTCGGAAACGATCAAGGTAGATGTCCGAATAGTCGCGGCCACAAATCAAAATTTGGCGGAGCTCGTCACTAAAGGCCGCGTGAGACAGGATCTCTTTTACCGCCTGAATGTTTTTCTGATCACAGTTCCGCCTTTAAGAGAGAGAGTCGAAGATATCCCGCTCCTCGTTGGTCATTTCGTCGAGAAGGGTAAGCAAAAACTCCAGAGAGAAATCAGCAGCGTGAGCCCCCAAGCCATGGCTATCCTGCTGGCACACCCCTGGCCCGGCAACGTCCGCGAATTGGAAAACGTGATCCAGCGCGCGATGGTTGTTTGTAAAGGCGAGATGCTCGATGTTCAAGACCTTCCTTCCGAGATCCGAGGAGATGTAAGTGAAGCCAAGCCCCAGCCGACGGACCTCAAAGGGATCGCCCGCGAATCTTCTGAGCTTATCGAGAAACGCGCCATCGTCGACGCGCTGGAGAAAACCGCCGGCAACGTCACCCAGGCGGCCAAAGCCCTCGGTATCAGCCGCGCGACGCTGCAGAACAAAATGAAAGCCTACGGCCTGCGGGGGCCGAAAGAGTAAGGGAGCGACTAGCGAATAAGCCTTCGGTTGACATCCTTCGAAGCAGCGGCTAGTCTGAATTCTAGTCTATCGATCAGGAGACCTGCATGACGCGCGTTCTCAGCCTTTCAGAGGCGAAAGCCCATCTCAGCCGACTCGTAGCCGAGTTGGAAAAAGAGGAGAGCGAACTGGTTATTACCCGCAACGGTCGGCCCGCGGCCGTGCTGATCAGCGCCGACGAGTATGAGAGCTGGCGTGAGACGAGGGAGATTAGACGGAATCCCGCGCTCATGAGCGAGATTAAACAAGGCCTGAGCCAGCTCGCCAAAGGCCGGCGGTTCACTTTCGAGGAGGTCTTCGGAGAACCTTTGAGACCGCGTAAGAATCCGAGATGACCCGCTACCGCATCGAGATGGCGCAAGGAGTCAGCGATCTCGTCCCGCACCTGCCCCCGGAGCTAAAACGAAAAGTGAAGGCAGCCTTTAGATCCATCGCCCATGATCCTTATCTGGGGAAAGAATTAAAAGAAGAATTGGCGGGCTTGAGAAGCTACCCGATAGCCAGGGCCCGTATCATTTACCGCGTCACAGGCACAATTGTGGAAGTCGTCGCCTTTGGACCCCGCGCCGACATTTATGAGCGTGCCGCCGCCGAACTCAGCAAAGCGTTGAAGAAGGATAAACCCGATTGAACGCGGCTCAGGCCTCAACGAAATACAAGAGACGCATAGAGAAGCCGCATCGCTTCCGCTCCTTCACCCATTATCCTTCATTCCACGCCGCGCATCGCGCATCCTGCATCCCTTCCCCTACGCCGCCTAACGTCTTAGGCGCTCCCCGCCTTACAATGTAAAAAACGTTAGCCATCCTCTCATCTGCCAGGGTAACCGATCTGTTACCATTGGTAATCAATTGATGACTTAATTCCCTCGCATCCTGCGCCGACTCCCCGGAAATGCCGTTAGTTTTGGCTTGGCACGTGCCTTGCTCTCTCATCGTTCACATCGAAGGGAGAACGGACATGAAAACAAAACGTCGGGCAATTTCTGCGCTGCTGCTGTTGAGCTTCTTCGCTATCGGCGGATGCTCCAGCACTGCTCACGGTGTTCGTCGTTATGCCAGAGCGCTTCAGACGCCGTATGCAGCGCGCCAAAACACGAAGCAGAGTCCGCACGTAAAACAACAGAGCCGCAATGCCGGCCACGCCAAGAGCGGACGCCGATGATCGCGCGCAGGCTCTCGCAAAGAGGAAACCCTATGAGACTCGCGAATCAACTCAAGCTCAGCGCAATCCTGATCGCTCTCCTCCTCGGCGGCTGCGCCAGCCTGCAGCCTCGCTTGGGCTTTGGAGAGCTCGCGAGCAGCTCGCGGGCGGCGAAAAAAGAATTGCGCAGCGGACAGTTGGAAAGACCGCCGGTAGAGCTGAGCGGCGCCGTAGAAAAAGGCTACGTGGAATTTAATTTCAAGGTTCCGGTCTTTGCTTGGTAGAAAGCATCCTCGCCTCCCGCCCGTGAGCGTCATTCTCCATGGCGACCGTCTAGTTCCTTCGACACCTCGCCGCCACGCTGCCTTACCGGTTAGGCATCTACGGTGTGAGGCCGGCGCACGTTTCCAGGGAAGCCGCCGAATTTCCTTTGCGCGGGGCCTCTTTTCTGTCCCGAGCGCCCGGCCGACTCCTGCGCCATCATCCTGGCACGCGCCTTGCTCCTGCATGACATCAAAGGCGAAAAAAGGAGGCTGCATATGGAAAGAGAAGAAATGCCGGAACCCACGTTGGGGGATCTGATCGTGGCCTTGACCGAAGAGACCTCCCAGTATCTCCATGACGAAAAAGAGGTTAACAAAGTGGTCGCCTTCAGGCTCACGCACCTGTTGAACAACAGAAGTCCGGCGGCGAGAAGGTGGCAGCGCTGGAATTAGAGGCACGTAAGCTTAGACGGCAGTACGATCAGATGAAGTCGTTGACGCCAACAATCTGTCTTTTCGCAGCAGCGCTTCTTTGGACCGGCTGCACCACCGCGCAGGTTCAGGCAGTTAGGCATACCGCAACCCACATTGAGCCCAAAGAGGCTATCGCCATCGTCTTCTCGCGCGACTTCTCTCTTGACGGACGACCTATAGATGAGAAGGAGATTGTGACTTGTATAAGTGATGAGATGCGCAAAGCGCACCCGAGTTTACGAATTGTCCTCCCGAATGAATTTCGCCACACGGCCTTCCCCGACCTCGCGCCGGAGGCAGCACCTAACACTCCGGAATCCCTCGCTTTGCTCCTAGACCATGCCGCGTTTAGAGACCGGATCGCTTCTTTGCGTATCCGTTATCTGGTCTCCGTGCAAGGAAGGACTGACAGCAAATACGATGGTGGCGTTGAGTGCGGCGGAGGTCCCGGCGGTGCCGCGTGTATTGGGCTTCTTTCGTGGGATCGAAAGTCTAATCTAACAGCGTCGATTCTAGACCTTAAGCAAGTTCGCGCAGCGGGAGAGTTGAAGGTATTGGCCTCAGGCCGTCCGTGGTTCTTCTTTGTGTTCCCTAGCCCCCTCATGATCGGTGCGCCCGCGTTTACAGAATCCAAGGCGTGCGGAGAGTTGGGACAAGCGCTGGGGAAGTTTCTCGCGGGCGAGAGACCAGCCGAGCCCGAGGAGGGTCAAAAATGATCGCCAAAATAAAAATAATTATTATCCTGCTTTTAGTCTCAGGATGCACCCAGCAGATGGTCGGGCAAGATCCCAGAGGGCTCTACCAGACATCCGACGTCTGGCGGCGCCGCCGCCTCGCCATTGCGCCGATCCAATATGAATTCTCCAGGGGCGGTGATCGAGACGTGAAAACAGAAGATAGCGTGCGGCGCGAGCTTCTCACTGCGGCGCGGAAAATATTGAGCGAGGAGAAAGGATACGAAGCCACCCCGCTTCAGATATACGAAGACATCATTCCGCAAAAGTTCAATATGTTCGAGGAGCAGTTTAGGGAGCACCTCGATCTGTTAACCACCTGGGCTAAAAGCTCCGGCGACGGCGAACAGCCGCCGGAAAGAGTCGCGGCTGCCGCATCAAAGCTCGGCCGTCCGTTAAATGTCGATGGCCTAGTGTTTCTCCAGGGATCTAGGAGCCTCGCGACGGCCAAATGTATCGGCAGCTCAATCCTCGTAACCGGACCGCTTTTCCCGCTTTTCCCGCTGGTGTCGTTCTATTTTTGCCAAATGGAGAGTCACATGCGCGCCGATATCTATGAGGTTTCAACCGGAAGGATCGTATGGAGACGGGAGTTGCGGGACCGACTGAGTATCAATGTGGGACTGCCCCACCTCTTTCAACCCCTGGAGCGCGCAGCGGCGAAGGATTCAACGGAGGAACAGCGATGAAATCAAAAACGGTCACGCGGCGCTTTACCCAGCAGCTATTCGTTTTATCTGCTCTCGTCGCCGGCATATTCGCAGCCGGATGCGCTACGAAAGTGACTACTGGAGCATTCAGAGAGGTGAACCGCCTGGAAACTGAACTCAAACGCGGAGTATCTACCAAGGCGGATGTCGAGAGGGTGCTTGGGACTCCTAACGGCTCCGGTCATGCCATTCTACCAACGGACCCTAGGCCGCGCGAGGTCTGGTATTACGAAGACTTTGAGGTTACCGGGACACGTGCAGCGGGACGCGGAGTCGTCCTAATGGATATGCGCCAGCAGATCCTTTTGGTCTTCTTCGAAAAGGAGGTTTTTGATGGATTCATGTGGTCCTCCAATGTTCACACAGCGGTGGGGAAGCAAACGTTCTGACCTTGATCGGGCGGGTCGCGGGAAAATCTGGATTAGCATTGCCCACGCGGCCTGTGGACTGATTCTCCTTAGCTTTCTCGCGGGATGCGTGACCATGAAGTTTGGCTCGCCGCCGCCGACGGACAAGCTCGGGACGCTGAAGGTAGGCGCTTCGACTCCTCCCGAGGTCCTGCTCGCCCTCGGGCAACCGCGCGGAGATGGCGCGGCCAGTTTTGCAGTCGATCCAAGTCCCAGAAAGATCTGGTTTTACGACTACGTTGAATCGGCAGGCGGCGTTACCAGGGGCAAAATCCTGTTGGTGTTCTTCAAGCAGGAAAAATATGACGGCCACCTTTGGTTTTCCGCCCTATTCGATCACTCGAAACCTCGCGAAGACTCTAGCGTAGCAGGACAGAGAGGAGGTGGGCGATGACAGAGCACAAGCTAAGAACGCAAAGACTGGTTGATTTTCAATCGCGGCTTACTTTGCCAGGCTTACTGATCCTGCTTCTCTTGTTGACCGGCGCGTGCGGCATCCAGATCCGCGCTGGAGGCCGGCCGAATACCGATATCTTGGATAAATCTCTGAGCTTAGGAAAATCTACTCGCGCGGACGTGCTTTCTGTGCTGGGCGAGCCTTCGGGGAAGGGAAGAGCTTTGCTCCCAATGGATCCGAAGCTGAGGACGATGCCCATGTGGTCCTACTTCTATATGGAGGGAACCTTGCTGGATGTCCGTCAAATGTGGCTTTTCGTCTATTTTGACGAGGACCGGTACGACGGCTACATGTGGTTCTCCAGCGTGCCCAAGGAGAACCAATCGCCGTTGCCGTCGAAGGAGATGCCCAGATAGATGGGGCATAGTGCAAGGTAACGATGGTTGTGTCTAACGATAATATCCTTAATGTCTCAGACCCTTCCAGCGAGACGCGAGAGAGCGACAACGAACTCAAGGACGAAGCAAAAAGCTTAAAACGTATAGCACGAGAGGCGGTTGAGCTAATAGAGAGACGGGTCATCCTCGACGCACTCTCCAAGACCGGCGGCAATGTCACTCAAACCGCCAAAGCCCTCGGCGTCAGCCGCGCAACGCTGCAAAATAAGATGAAGGCCTACGGCCTGCGAACCGCAAACGGCTAGCCGCATCGCTTCTGCTCTTTCATCTCTTATCCTTCATCCCGTATCGTGCATCGCGCATCCCTTCCCCTTCCCTGCCTAACACCTTAGGCGCTTTCCGCTACGTAGTGTAAAAAGCATTAGCCATTCGCCGCCCTGCCGGGGTAACCGATTTGTTACGATGGTAGTCAATAGACGACTTAATTCTCCGACATCCTGCGCCTGACTCCTCGAAAAAGCCGTCATCTCCGACATGGCACACGCATTGCTCCACGCAACAGTCAAGATGTTCGTGAGTGTTAACTTGGACAACGGTTCACGTGAAATGTCAACTTCTAACATACAGGTCGGGCGTGCTCCTAAGCCAAGATTGACAGCAAATACAGTCCGGCTTGTTCTCTCCGGCATCGTTGCTCTGCTTGCAAGCGGCTGCTCGCTCAACCGGGTAGCAGTCAACGTCATAGGCGACGCGCTCGCCGGCGGCGGCGGAGTGTACACGTCCGACGACGACCCTGAGTTGATTCGCGAAGCGCTGCCCTTCGGCCTCAAAACGTTCGAGAGCCTGCTGGAAGTGTCGCCCAAACATGAGGGCCTCCTGCTCGCGGCGGCCAGAGGTTTCACGGCCTACGCGTTTTTAATTCAGGACGAGGCGGACCGCCTCGATGAAAACGACCTGCGCCGCGCCCAACAACTCCGCGCCAGAGCGCGCAAGCTCTACGTCCGCGGGCGGGACTACGCCCTGAGAGGTCTGGACGCGCGTCACGCCGGCCTCGCCGCCGAGCTGAAAAAAGACCGCGCCGCCGCGCTCGCCAAGACGACGAAAGAAGATGTCCCGTTCCTTTACTGGGCCGGCGCGTCATGGGCGGGCGCGGTTTCCGTCGCAAACACCGACCCGGATCTGATTATCGACCTGCCCTTGGCCGGCGCACTCGTGGAACGCGTGCTGGCGTTGGATGAGAACTACGACCTCGGCGCGGCGCATGAGTTTTTCGTTTCCTACGAGGCCTCGCGCCCGGGCGGAAGCGCCGCCAAGGCGCGCGAGCACTATCGACGCGCGCTGGAAATCTCCGCCGGCCAGCGCGTGTCGATTTATCTTGCGCTCGCCGAGAACGTGACGATCCGGGAACAAAACCTCGCGGAATTCCGCTCGTTGATCGCGGCGGCGTTGGCGGTAGATCTGGGGAAAAAAAGCGAGCTCCGCCTCGTTAATACTATCGCCCGGCAGCGCGCTGCATGGCTACGGAGCCGCATCGCCGATCTCTTCCTCGAGGCGGATTCACAAGAGGAGAACGAAAAATGAAAATTTCCATCGCCGGGCTCATGAGCTTTCTCATCCTGTCGCTGGGCTCTCTTGCCCCGGCGCAAACCATCAAGCTCGGCACGGTGGCGCCGGAGGGTTCGCCGTGGCACCTGATGCTCCGAGAAATGGGCGAGGCCTGGGCCAAGGCCAGCGACGGGAAGATTCAGCTACGCATTTACGCCGGGGGCGCGGCGGGAGACGAGCCGGATACGGTGCGAAAGATCCGCGTCGGGCAGCTCCACGCCGGGATGTTGACCAACCAGGGGCTTACGCAGATCGTTCCCGATGTCCAGGCGCTGCAAATGCCGCTGATGCTGACCTCCAACGACGAGCTGGACTACGTAAAAGATCGGATCGCTCCCAAGCTGGATCAGCTGTTTGAGAGCAAGGGCTTCAAAGTTTTGAGCTGGGGCGAAGCGGGCTGGATCTATTTCTTTACCCAGAAGCCCGTGGTCCGTCCGGAAGATTTGAAGCCGCTCAGGATCTTCGCCTGGGCCGGCGACGACACGACCGTCGTGGATGCCTGGAAAGACGCCGGCTACCATGCGGTCCCCATCCCTATGACCGAAATCCTGACCGGTCTTCAATCCGGTCTGATCAACGCCTTTGTGGCGCCTCCGATGACCGCCCTCGCCTTTCAGTGGTTCGGCCTGGCAAAAAATATGACCGACCTCAAGTGGCTGCCGCTGCTCGGAGCGACGGTAGTCTCCGCCAAGATGTGGCAGGCGATTCCCGAAAACCTGCGGCCGATTTTTCTCCAGTCGGCCCGGCAAGCAAGCCTCCGCTATAAACCGGACGTCCGAAAGCTCAACGATGAGTCCGTCGAGGTCATGAAAAAGCATGGCCTGGTAGTGCATAAAGTCCCGCCCGAGGTCATCGCGGACTGGGAGCAACGGGCCCGCGCCGGTTCCCGGCGGCTGATCGGCAAGTCGGTGTCGGCTCAGATGGTGGCCGAGGTAGAGAGACTGAGAAATGAATACCGCAACTCTCAGAGAGCTAACTAGCCCGCTGCCTCGCATTACGCTGGCATCGCGAATGTTGCTGCCTTCAGTAAAGCAGACCGAGCAGGGCCTGGTCGCCGCCGCGCTCCTCTTGATCGCAGTCCTGCCGGTTGTCGAGCTGCTGCTCCGCACGTTCCTTAAAACCGGGATTCCAGGCTCCACCGGCTACGTCCAGAATCTCACATTGTGGATCGGCTTCCTCGGCGCGATCGTCGCCGCGCGGGCGAAGCAGCACCTCACCTTCATCCCCACGCTGGACTTTCTGCCTGAGAAGTGGCGGCGGAGAGCCGGAGTGTTTGCCGCCGCGGTGACGGCTGCCGTCGCCTTTGCGCTCGCGTGGGCCTCCATCCAGTTCGTCCACTCCGAGTTTCAAGCGCCCAACCGCATCGCCGGATGGCTTCCGGCATGGGCGATAGAAGCCGTCCTCCCCGTCTCCTTTGCGTCCATCGCCGTGCGCTTCATCCTCCAGGCCGGCGGCAGGAAGGCCCGGGCGATTGCGTCTCTCGGCCTTCCCGCAGCGGTGGTGATCGGGTTCATCCTCACGCCATACGCAGAACAACTTATCTGGCCGGGACTCGTCGTGTTGGGCGTGGCGGGGCTGCTCGGCGCGCCGATCTTCGCCGTCCTGGCCGGCGTGCCGCTCTTGCTCTTCTTCGCCAAGGACGTCCCCATCGCCTCGATCCCGGTCGAGACGTATCGGCTGGTCGTTTCTCCGACCATTCCGACCATCCCGCTCTTCGCGCTGACCGGCTTCATCCTCACCGAGAGCGGCGCCAGCCGACGGCTGATCCGCCTCTTCCGCGCGCTCTTCGGCTGGATGCCGGGCGGCCTGCCTATCGTCGCAACGATTCTTTGCGCCTTCTTCACCACATTCACCGGCGCCTCCGGCGTGACCATCCTTGCGCTCGGAGGCTTGCTCCTTCCGGTGCTCTTGCAGAGTCAGTACCGGGAGGGCTTCTCGGTGGGTCTCCTCACGGCCACCGGCTCGATCGGTATCCTTTTTCCGCCGAGCCTGCCGGTGATCCTCTACGCAGTCGTCGCCCACGTTCCCATCCTCGACCTTTTTAAGGCCGGGATCGCGCCGGGAATTCTCATGGTGGCGGCAGTGTGCGTTTTCGGTATCTGGGAAGGCTCAGGCTCAACGGTGTCGCGCCGGCCCTTCGACAAACGCGAGGCGGCAGCGGCGCTGTGGGAGTCGAAGTGGGAAATTCTCCTGCCGGTGATTACGCTGGCGGCGCTTTTCGGCGGGTTCTGCACGCTGCTCGAAGCCGCGGCTATCACCGCCGTCTACGCGCTGGTCATCGAAACCGTCATTTACCGAGACCTCCACCCCACGCGCGACCTGCCACGCGTGCTCGTCGCCTGCGCGACCGCGATGGGCGGCATCTTCATCATCCTCGGCAGCGCCATGGGGCTTACGAACTACGTGGTCGACGCTCAGATCCCGACGCTGGCGGCGGCCTGGGTGCAGGCGCACATCCACTCGCGCCTGGTCTTTCTGCTGGCGCTGAACCTGTTCCTCTTCGTCGTCGGCTGCCTGATGGACATCTACTCGGCGATCGTCGTCCAGGCGCCGCTGTTGCTACCCATCAGCCAGGCGTTTGGAATCGATCCGCTCCAACTGGGAATCATCTTTCTCGCCAACCTGGAATTGGGCTATCTAACGCCGCCGGTCGGGCTGAACCTCTTCCTCGCGTCCTATCGATTCGAAAAACCGGTCTTCCGGATTTTCCGCGACACGCTCCCGTTCCTCCTGGTTCTCCTTCTCGTGGTGCTGCTCATCACCTATGTCCCGGCGCTGACGGTCGGCGTCGCAGGCGCTGTGGGTGGAAAGTAGATGGCGGAAATGAACGACATCGTGAAAGAGTTGAACGGCACTGAGGTAGCTCAGCCGGGCATTGCCGAGGACAGCGGCGCTTAAGCCGGTCGGCTGGCGCTCGGCCGCGTCAAGATGATTTTGAGCGGCTCGGCCTTCTTTCTTTTGACGGCCGGAATCTTCTGGCACCAGTTCCATCGAATTCAGACGGGCGAAGCGAGACCCGAATGGAACCGGCTCCGATAGAGCTACGGGTTGCTGATCCTACTCTGTCTTCCGATCGAGACGGTTTGCGCGGCATCGCGTATCCTGTAACGCGATTCCCGCATCCTGCATCGCGCATCCTGCATCTCTTCCCTCTCCCGCCTAACGTCTTAGGCGCTTTCCGGCGTGCAGTGTAAAAAGCGTTAGCCATCCTCCACCTGCCGGGGTAACCGATTTGTTACGATCGGTAATCAAGAGATGACTTAATTCCCTCGCATCCTGCGCTGACTCCTCGAAAATGCCGTCATTTTCGCGATGGCACGCGCCTTGCTCCATCGGCAATAGACAAGAGCTTTGTGAACGTCGCGAGGGAAAAGATGGAGTCGATGCAACACAACGCGTCCGCATCCGGGAGTTCCGGTCAAGCCGGTTCTATCGGCATGGCCCGCTGGAAACTGATTTTAGGCGGCCTGTTTTTCTTTCTCCTGACGGCCGGAATTTTCTGGCATCAGTTCCAGCAAATTCAGGCGTGCGATGCGCGACCGCGATGGGACCAGCTACGATGGGGATACTTGTTGCTGATCCTACTCTGTCTTCCCGTCGAAACGGCTTGCGCCGCATTGCGCGTCTGGCTGCTGTGCCGCGTGCTCCATCCCGGCGTGCGTCTGTGGACATGCGTTAAAGCGGAACTCACGAATGTGACGATCTCGATGTTGACGCCTTCGCAGACCGGCGGCGGCCCGGCCCAGATCTACATGTTGAGCCGCGCCGGAGTGAGCGTCGGAACCTCGCTGACGATCAGCCTCATCTCGTTTATGGGGACG
>MGSS01000142.1 GCA_001798595.1 Deltaproteobacteria bacterium RIFCSPLOWO2_12_FULL_60_19
TCCATCATACAAGTCTCAGGACGAACGGAAGAGCGGCTGAAATCATTGGAGATTTTCCGTTCATGCTGAGCCTAGTCGAAGCATTCCTAGGGTTTTTCAGCGGAATCTTTTTAAAATACGAAAAAGCAGCCAGTCCCCGTCCTACATCGCGCATCCCGCATCTCATGAGATCCACGAGTGACTTGCCCCCCGCATAGCAGAAACTGCGTTTCATTACCTGCGTTTCATTACCTTGACATAACCGGCGTTTTATGAGTTAAAGGGCAGATTGTTCCGCTGCGAAAGGGAGGATATCACGATCGCCGATCGGAGTTTTGCGCAAGAGCCTTGAGAAATGCTCAAATGATCCCCCTACACAATCCTTTTCCAAGCAGGAACCATTATGTTTGAAACGCTCCAAGCTTTGCTCTCAGGCTTATACCAGGTTTTCACCTGGCCAACGTTCAGCTTGATGTGTGTCGGGATCGCCGTCGGCTTTGTCGTCGGCATCCTCCCCGGCCTGGGAGGACCCACGGCCATGGCGCTGATGCTGCCGTTCATATTCAAGATGAGCGCCGTCGAAGCCTTCGCCTTCCTCTTAGGGATGACGGCCGTCACGGCCACCACCGGCGACATCACCTCCGTGCTCTTCGGCGTGCCCGGCGAGCCCACCACGGCGTCGACCATTGTGGACGGCCACGCCATGGCGAAGAAGGGCGAGGCAGGGAGGGCCTTGGGCGCGGTGCTGATGAGTTCGCTGCTGGGCGCGATCTTCGGCGCATTTGCGCTCGCCGCCGCGATCCCCGTGATCCGCCCGTTGGTCCTCACCTTCGGCTCCCCGGAATTTTTCATGCTGGGGGTCTTAGGAGTCACCTTTGTCGCTTCGCTCAGCGGCGAAGACCAGTTGAAGGGCATCATCGCGGGCGGCTTGGGCTTGCTGCTGGCGACGATCGGACTCGATCCCATCTCCGGCATCCAGCGCTACACGTTCGGCCAGCTCTTTCTCTGGGACGGGGTCGGCCTGGTCGCGGTGACCATCGGCTTCTACGCGATCCCTGAAACCATCGAGCTGGCCGTCTTGGGTACCAGCATCTCCCAGCAGGAGGTGGGAAAGCTCGGAGGCGTGATGCAAGGGGTTAAGGATACCTTCCGCCATTGGTGGCTGGTGATCCGCTGCAGCGCGCTCGGTACCTTTGCCGCCATTATTCCCGGCATGGGCGCCGCCACGACTCAATGGCTCGCCTACGCGCACGCCGTGCAAAGTTCTCCCGGGAAAGAGCGGTTCGGAAAAGGCGCGGTGGAGGGAGTCTTAGGACCAGGGGCGGCGAACAACTCCACTCTCGGAGGAAGTTTGATCACGACCATCGCTTTCGGCGTTCCGGCCAGCGTCATCATGGCGATTCTGTTAGGCGCCTTTATCATCCAGGGCATCGTCCCCGGACCGGATATGCTCATCCCGCCGCCCAAAGGCAAGCTCGACCTTACTTTTTCTTTCGTCTGGGTCATCATCATCTCCAACATCATCACTGTCGCGGTCTGCTTTCTCTTTTTGAAGCCCCTGGCGAAAGTGACGCAGATCAGGGGAAGTCTCCTGATCCCGCTCATCCTGCTGCTGATCTACCTCGGCGCCTTCGCGGAGAAGAATGCCTTCGAGGATATGCTGGTGGTCTTGTTTTTCGGCGGCCTGGGCTGGGTCCTGCAGAAGCTCGACTGGCCGCGTCCGCCGGTGCTTCTCGGCTTGGTTTTAGGCCCTTTGGCGGAGAACCGGCTGTTTCTTTCAACCGACAACTATGGACTTGCTTGGCTTTGGCGGCCGGGGGTTCTGATTATCTTTGCATTGACCGTAGCCGGGATACTCTATCCAATCCTTAAAGAGAGATGGCAAAAAAGAGACGACCAAGCGCCAGAGGCGGCGATGGGCGCGTCGAGCCGGCGTGCCGGGAAACTCGAGCTGAAGTTTAGTTCGGGGGCATTGTTCAGCGCCATTGTCGTCGTCGTGATCGCGCTGGCGCTGTGGCAGAGCAGGAATTTTGGTTTTCGCGCCGGTCTCTTTCCCTGGTCCATCGGCTTCCCGGTCCTGGCGATCGCCTTGGTTCAGTTAGGGAGAAATCTGTTGGTCGCGGGGGATCACCGATCCGCCGCCGGCGGGACGGAGACAGGTCCCGAACTTTCCACCAAGGTGGTTTATCGCCGAACCTTGGCTACCATTGGTTGGATCGCGGGCTTTTTCCTCGCCATTTGGCTTCTCGGTTTTTCCGTTGCCGTGCCGGTAACCATGATCGCCTATCTCAAAGCCGCCAGAGAGAAATGGCCCATCACGCTTCTCATGGCGCTGATCTTCTGGCTATTCTTCTACGGGCTGTTTGTGCACATGCTCCACGTCCCCTTCCCCGACCCGGCACTTTTGGAATGGATCAAGTAAATTCGAGACGGAAAAACCGTTAGGCGTCAGGGGTTAGGGGTTAGAAACCCTCTCTTTTCACCTCACGCCTTACGCCTCACGCTTAGTAATCGCTCTCCACACTCTCTCGGGCGTAAGCGGCAGCTCGCGTAGCCTCACGCCCACGGCATTGTAGACGCCGTTGGCGATCGCCGAGGCGACCGGAAGCAGTCCGCCCTCGCCCAGCCCTTTCGAGCCGAAGGGACCCGGCCCGTTTTGGTTTTCGAGCAAAATCGTTTCGAATTCCTTCGGCAGGTCGTCGAAGGTCGGCACGCGGTAGTCGACCAGGTTGGGATTTAACAGCTGGCCGTCCTTGTAGATCATCTCTTCCCTGAGCGTGTGGCCGATGGCGAACATCACCGCGCCCTCATCCTGCCCGACGCATAGCACCGGCTGCACCGCGCGACCGACGTCCGCCACGGAGACATACTTTAGTAATTTGATCTCGCCGGTATCGCGGTCCACTTCGACCTCCGTGCCGCCCCAACCGATCTCCCAGAAAGTGGTCGGCGCGCCGAGCGCCGCCTTGGCGCTCTTTATATCCTGATAAAATCCTTTGCCGATGATCTCTCCCGCCTTGGCGCCGAAGTATTTCGCGATGACCTCGCCGTAAGCGACGTTCCGCCCTTTGCGGCTGTGGATTTTGCCGTCTTTAAGTTGAAGGGAGCTTAATTTTTCCTTGAGCGCCTTGGCGGCCGCGCCGAGGAGCTGCCGTTTTACGTCCTGAGCGGCGCGTTGCGCGCACAGACCCATGACGACCATCGAGCTGCTGGCGTTCGTCGCGGCGTCGTAAGGCGTCGCGTCAGTGTCCAGCTGAGCCACCACAACCTGATTCAACGGGAGCCCCAACTCCTCCGCCACCACCTGGCTCAGCGCCGTGCTCGATCCCTGTCCGAGTTCGACGGTCCCGGTCAGCAGCACCGCGCTGCCGTCGGAGACCATTTTGACCACCGCCGAAGCGACCTTGTAAGTGCCGCCGCCGTCCTTCATGCAGCAGCTAAGCCCCTTGCCGGTGTTCGGCTTGCGGCTCTTTTTTCCCCAGCCGATCCCCTGAGCGGCGAGGAGCAATCCTTCTTTGAGGTCGCAGTCTACGGGCGTATCGCCGGCCGTGTAAAGCTCGCCTTTCTTGAGCAGATTCTTGAGCCGAAGCTCCAGCGCGTCCATGCCCAGCCGCTCGGCGATGATATCCATCTGCGATTCGTAGGCCCAGGTCACTTGCAGCGTGCCGAAACCCCGGAACGCGCCCGCCGGGACGGTATTGGTATAAACCGTGTAAGCGTCGGTCTTCACATGCGGGATGCGATAGGGACCGATCGCCCGATAGCCCGCCTTTTGCGTGACGCGCGGCCCGGCGTCGGCATAGGCCCCCGTATCCATATGGATCTCACATTCCCGGGCCAGGAGCTTGCCGTCGCGCGCAACGCCGGTCTTGACGCGAAACCGCGCCGGATGGCGCGTAACCGTTTTGAAGCTCTCCTCCACCGAGAGCGCCACTTTGACCGGCCGGCGCGCTTTCCAGGCCAGGGCCGCCGTGATCGGCTCGATCTTGACCGAGAGCTTTCCGCCGTAACCGCCGCCCACGTGCGGCACGATCACGCGGACGCGGTTGAGCGGCACGCGGAAGATCTCCGCCAGGTGATCGCGGAGCGTGAAGGGATCCTGGCTTCCGGTCCAGACAGTGATGCGGTCGTCCTGCACCTGGGCGATCGTCGCGTGCGGCTCCATCGAAAAATGCTGCACGCGCGGAAAGGTAAACATGTCCTCGAAAATATAGGCGGACTTCTTGAAACCTTCCGCGATATCTCCCCTGGCATAGCTGAACTGATAGCAGACGTTCGTGCCTTTGAATTTGTCCAACGCCTGATAGTGATAGCCGTGCAGCTCGCCGCCGGCCTTGGAGGTTTCGTGAACCAACGGGGCGTTGGGGGCGAGCGCTTCTTCGAGGCTCCCCAAAACCGGCAGCTCCTCGAATTCGGTTTCGATCAGACTCAGCGCCTCCTCGGCTGTGGCCGCATCCACCGCCGCCACGCCCGCCACCGGATCCCCCACGTATCTGACCTTATCTACGGCGACGATCGGCTGATCTTTGTAGGCCGCTCCGAAATAGTAACTGAGATCGCCCAGGTCGTCCCGCGTGAGCACCGTAAAGACCCCCGGAAGCTGCGCCGCCTTGCGCGCGTCGATCTTCAGCAGTTTCGCGTGGGGGAAGGGGCTCCTGAGGATTTTCCCCACCGCCATGCCCGGTAGTTCCAGATCGACGGTGTACGCGGCCCTCCCGGTAACTTTTTCTTGTCCATCCACTCGCGGCGCCGCGTGGCCCACGACTTTCAATGCATGCGCTTTGCTCATGATGAACCTCGCTGTCGGTACTGTTTTGTAACCCATTCCATCGCCTGCTCTTTGGTCTTGATCTCCCCTTCGAGTTGATGCTCCTCAAGCTGCCTGAGAATCTCCTGAAACAGCGGGCCGGGCTTAAGTCCCATCGCAATCAGGTCTTTGCCCCTGAGCAACGGCTGCGGATGAATCTCTTCGTGCTTTAGCTCCACCAACTTTTCGCGGCAGAAGTTATAGTATTGCAAGTCGCCGTTGGAGGCCAGCGCATCGATGCGCGTAAGCTCCAACAGCTCCGCAATCCCCTCTTCACCGAGGAAGCGCTTGAGCGTGCTCAGCCGCATCTTGGGCGCCTGGGTATGGCGCAGATGGTTTTTCACCAGGTAGGCGACCCGCTCCCACACCGCGCGGCTCTGCTTGAGCCGCTTGAGGATTTCGACGGCCAGCTCGGCCCCTTTCTCCGTATGGCCGTAGAAGGTGATTTTTTCTCCCTCCCGCTTGACGCACAAGGGCTTCGCGACGTCGTGGAGCAGGCAACCGTAGGCGAGCGTGTCTGAGATTTGAGATTTGAGATTTGAGATTTGCTCCAGCACCAGGAGCGTGTGGGAAAAGACATCGCCCTCGGGGTGGTGATCGGGACTCTGTTCAACCTCTTTCATCGCTACGACCTCGGGAAGGATCATCGGCAAGAGACCGCTCTCGTCCAGAAGCTCGAATCCCCTGCGCGCGCCCCCTTCGGTCAGAATGCGGGTTATCTCATCGCCGATCCGCTCCCAGGAGACTTGCCCGACGGTCGCCGCCTCCGCCTGGATCGCCGCGAGAGTGTTTGCTTCGATAGCGAAGCCGAGACCGGCGGCGAAGCGAACCGCCCGGACCATCCGCAGACGATCTTCCTGAAAACGCTCGCGCGCCTCTCCGATCGCCCGCACCACCCGACGGCTCAGATCGTCCCGGCCTCCCACCAGGTCGATGATCCGGTCCTCGAGCGGATCGTACATCATGCCGTTGATGGTAAAGTCGCGCCGCAGGATATCTTCTTGCATCCCGGCGAAGCGCACCTCGCTCGGGCGGCGTCCGTCGAGATAGGGACCGTCGTGACGGAACGTGGCGACTTCGAACGAGTCGCCGTCGAGCAGGACCATGACGACGCCGAATTGCGCCCCGACTTCGATGGTCTTGGGAAAAATCTTGCCGACCGCCTCCGGCTTGGCGTCGGTCGCGATATCGTAATCCTGCGGCGCCTTGCCGAGCAACACATCGCGCACGCAGCCTCCGGCAAGATAGGCTTGATATCCGGCCTCACGCAGCCGCTTTACGACGGCGACGGATTTCTCCTTAAGGGACACAACGACACCTCAAGGCAGAAAATAGCCGAAAAATAGGGAGAGAGAAAGGCGAACGGGCTAATGCTGCACGGGTTGACCGGGGGACGACATGTAGGATTGCACCTTTCCCTGTAGCTCGTGAAAGGTAAACGGCTTGACGATGTAGTCGTTACAGCCGGCGTCGAGGCAGTTTTTCAGGTCCGGCTCTCTGAAGAGGGCCGTGGCGGCCACGATCGGAATATCCTGCGTCTCGGGCTTGGAGCGAAGCACCCGCGTCGCTTCCCATCCATCCATGCCCGGCATCATGATATCCATCAGGATCAACTGGGGCTTTTCTTCGATGGCTTTCTCGATGCCTTCTTTCGCGTGTCTCGCGGGAATCGCCAGGAAGCCCATCAACTCCATTTGCCAGATGAGGAGTTCCCGCATATCGGGATGGTCTTCAACTACCAATACTTTTTTCATGGGCGACTCCCTCGCTTATAAACTCTCTATAAACCTGATTTTAGGGTACTATGGCTCTTTGCCTCTGTCAAGCACATTCTTTCAATGGGCCTTCGATTGGTCGGCAACAACGACCACAATCCACTTGTCGGGTTGGAGGCGGCTGCGGGCCGCGCGAAGCACATCTTCCATGGTGACGCCGCGTACGAGGTCGGCGTAGCGCTCCATATAATCCAGTCCCAAGCCAAAATACTCCATTTGTGTCAAAAACGCGCCAACCCGCCGGTTGCTGTCGAACCGGAGCGGGAAGCTTCCCGTGAGATAGTCTTTCGCGGCCTGCAGCTCCTCCCGGGTAACCCCCTGCTCGCGGATTTTTCGAACCTCTTCCATCGCGACGCGGATCGCCTCCCCCGCGCTTTCGTTCTTCGTCTGCATCGCCAGCTGGAAACTCCCGGCATACTTATCCGCGTCGAACGCGCTGTAAACGGAATAGGCGAGTCCCCGCTCGTTGCGGATCGAGTCCATCAACCGGGAAGAGAAACCTCCGCCGCCCAGAATGTAATTCATCGCCTGGATCGCATAGTAATCGGGATGGTTGCGCGGCACCCCGTCGTGGCCGATAAGGATGTTAGCCTGCGTCAGATCCTTATTTATACGGATGAAGCCGGCCGCCGCCGGCGAAGGCGTTGGAGGCGGCTGGGAAGGCGAATTTCGCCGCTCCCAGCTTCGCGATAACTTTTGTAGAAGACCGACGATTTCTTCATGAGAAACGTCGCCGACGACGGCAAGGATTGCGCGGTTCGGACGATAGTACTGCTCGTAGAACTGAAGCAGCGCTCCGCGGTCGACGCGCCCGACGGATTCCATGGTGCCTTCGACCGGGCGGCCGTAGGCGCTGTCGCGAAACAGCGCCTCCCGGAACTTCTCTTGCGCGATCTGTCCCGGTTCCTCCTGCTTGGCCCTGATCGAAGCGATCACGGACTGCTTCTGCCGGTCGATCTCCGCTTGCGAAAAAGCCGCCGCCGTCAACACGTCCGCAAACAACTCCAGCCCGGCTTGCAGGTCTTTCTTCAGCACCGTCAGGCTGACGGTGGCCGTCTCTTCGTCGCACGCGGCCGACAGCGTTGCGCCGATGAAATCCAGCGCCTCGCTGATCTGGGTCGCCGTGCGTGTCCGCGTGCCGTAAGTCAAAAGGCTGGCGACCAGGTTCGCCGTCCCCTCCCGCCCGGCGCTTTCGAAGCGCGAGCCCGCTTCAATAAGAAGATTGAAGGTCACCATCGGGAGCGCCCGCTGCTCCGAGGTAAGAACGACCAGCCCGTTTTCGAGAACGGCCCGGCGAGGCGCGAGGCGCGCATCCGAAGAGGAAGGAATGACTGTCGCACCCAGGAAAAGCGAGATCAAAACCGTTGCAAAAGGAAACTTGCGAAGCGCAAACGTCGAGATAGCTCCTCTTCCATTTTTCACTTTGCACTTTGCATTTTGCATTTTAATTTTTCTCTTTTATTGGGATCAGCGTTCCGACCGTTCGCTGGTCGGGATCGAGATATTTCTTCGCCACCCTGAGGAGATCGGCCGCGGTGACTTTGCGTATGCCCTCCAGGTACTGATCCAGCAGCCGCCAGCCGGCGACCGATTCGTATTGTCCGATCCGCATGGCTTGACCGAAGACCGAGTCTTGGCCGAACACAAAGGCCGCCTCCACCTGGTTCTTCGCCTTTTCCAATTCCTTATCGCCCACCGGCTCAGCGCGAAGCCGTTCGACGATCGCGTCAACGGCCTTCTCGACTTCCCCGGGTTGCTTCTCCGGCAAGAGCTGGGCCGTGATAGAAAACATCCCGGGGTCCACCGAAAGCCCCCCGTACTCCGCCCCGACGTTCCGGGCGACTCGTTGATGGTACACCAGCTCCTGATGCAGACGGGAGCTCCGCCCCCCGGCGAGAACCACGGACAGCAGGTCGAGGGCAAAATTGTCCGGATCTTTCAGATTCGGGACGTGATAATCGATCGCCAGAAACGGCAGCTCGGCCTCTTTCTTGAGCGTGACGCGTCGCTCCCCCCTTTGCGGCGGCTCCACAACTTTGATCTTGGGCGCCTCCGCTCCGCGCGGTAGCTTGCCAAACTCCGTTTTGATCTTCGCCAGCATCTCCTGCGTCGAGAAATCCCCCACGGCGACGATGAAAGCGTTGTTGGGCGCGTAGTACAGCGCATAGTGCCGGCGCAAATCTTCCCGCGCGAGATTTTCGATGTCGCTCATCCAACCGATAACCGGCCTCCGGTACGGATGCACGGTGTATTCGACGGCTCCCATGACCTCGCCGAGCGCGGCGGCGGGGTTGTCTTCGGTCCGCAACCGCCGCTCTTCCATGACCACCTGTTTTTCGGCTCCGAAAGTCGCGCCGTCTAAGACGGCGTTGGCCATCCGGTCGGCCTCCAGCTCGATCTCCACGCCGATCTTCTCCCTGCTCATGGTGGCAAAGTAGACGGTGTGATCCGCGGAGGTAAACGCGTTGGAGCGGCCGCCGTTCGTGGCGATGATCCGCGAGTATTGCTCCGGCCCGGTTGTCGGAGTCCCTTTGAACATCATATGTTCGAGGAAGTGCGAGAGGCCGCTCTTACCGTCCAGCTCGTTGCGCGAGCCGACCCGATACCACACCTGAAAAGTGACCGCGGGACTTTTGTGATCTTCGAGCAGAAGAACCTTGAGGCCGTTGTCGAGGACGAACTCCCGTACCTGCGAAGCGCCCGCCGGCAGCGCCCAAAAGACTACGATCAGCAACGCCAAAATCGCGCGACGCATCATCTTTAATTGATAAAGGAAGCGGATGGAAAGCGCAAGCACGGATCGCCGAAGTTTCGGTCGAAAGGAAGCCCGGTATTGCGAGAGATTCTGACCGATGTGCGCGGCATAACTCAGGGCTGGACTCGATTTCGTTATAAGGGGTTGCTGGAAACCACGTACCCCCTGTGCTATAGAAATCCCAAGACGATTTAGTTTTTCCCAATTCGACCTAACCCCCTCTGAACATTTTATGAGACGACCCGAGCCTCTGGAAATTTTTCAGCCGACTTCCATTCGAGAAGCCGGCGCATTGGTGAAAGAGAAAGGTCCCGGCGGGCGCTTTCTCGCCGGCGGCACGGACCTGGTGATCGCCGTCAAGGAAAAAAGCTTCTCGCCGAAGTACGTGGTGGATCTTAAAAGAATCCCCGGCCTCTCTGGCATCCGCGAGGAAGCCGACGGCGGTCTTAAAATCGGCTCGCTGACGACGCTGCGCGAGGTCGAGATCTCGCCGATCATCCTGAAGCGGTTTCCGTTCCTCGCTCAGAGCGCGGCGGAGGTCGGCTCGGTGCAGATTCGCAACCGCGCCACCATCGGCGGCAACATGGCGAACGCAACTCCCTCGGCCGATGTCGCGCCCGCCCTTCTCGCCCTGGAGGCCAGAGCGAGAATTGCCGGCTTGAACGGCGAGAGGGTTGTCGAGCTCGAGCAATTCTTCCGCGGGCCGGGCCAGACCGTGATGGCGCCCGAAGAGATTCTGACGGAAATAATAATCCCTCCGGCGAACCCGTCCCTGGTCGGTGAATATATCAAGTTCTCCCCGCGCGAGATGATGGACCTGGCCTACATCGGCGTCGCGGTCGCCTTTGTTTTCAACGCAAGCCAAAAACTCTGCGAGAAAGTCCGCATCGCCCTGGGCGCAGTTTCCCCCACGCCGATGAGAGCGCGCGGCGCGGAGAGTTTGCTCGAGGGCCAAGTTCTCACCGAAGAGCTGGCGGAAAAAGCGGGCGCCGAGGCGGCGCGGGAGTGCAAGCCGATCAGCGACGTTCGCTCGTCGGCGGACTACCGCAGGGACATGGTGCGCGTAAACACCAAACGGGCGTTGCTCAACGCCGCGGCTCAACGGCCGGGAAAGTGGACGGAGCGGAGGGATAGGAGATACTGATCGCCAATGCAAAATGCAAAGTTCAAATTGAAAGATGCAAAATGGACGGACCGAAATCGCAACTAATTTTGACTTTTGCACTTTGCATTTTTCATTTTGCATTATGTCGAAAGACGATGAGGAAAACACATGAAGAAAACAATCCACGTGACCTTAAACGGTCGGCCAACAAATCTAGAGGTTCCCGCGCACCGTCTCTTGCTCGACCTGCTCCGTGACGAGATCGGACTTACGGGGACAAAGGAAGGCTGCGGCACGGGCGACTGCGGCGCCTGCACCGTGCTGCTCGACGGCAAGCCGGTGAATTCTTGCCTGATCTTTTCCGGCGAGCTTGACGGCGCCGACATCGTAACCATAGAAGGACTCAAGATCGGGCCCGAGCTTCATCCGGTTCAGAAGGCGTTTATTCAGGACGGCGGCGCGCAGTGCGGCTACTGCACCCCCGGCATGCTGATGATGGCCAAGTCGCTGCTCGACGAAAATCCCGATCCGAGCGACGAAGAGATTCGCTTCGCCCTCTCCGGTAATCTCTGCCGCTGCACCGGCTACGCCAAGATCGTCCAGGCGGTGCAGGACGCCGCCGCGGAGCTGCGCGCGAAGCGCGCGGGTTGATGTAATGAAGGGTTCGCGCTTTGTCGTCATTCCCGTGAAAACGAGCCCTCACGGCGCGAGTCTTCGGGCCGCGGCCGATGGGTAGCTACCATGAGTCGAACCATTCTCATCGGACGTCCGCGGCCCTCTCCCTCGCGCCCTTCGGTCTCGCTGGGAAAGACGCCGCCCGTTCGAGGAGCCTGCGCATCCGATACTGCCGGTGGGATTAAGCAGCGACCCATTGCGCAGGCTCCGAGGGCGGGTGGCGTCTTTCATCGTCCTCGATAGGAACGAATTCAGGAGTTTTTCAGATGGAAGAGTTAACAGTCGTTGGCAAACCGGTCACGCGCGTCGATGTTCAGGAGAAGGTCACCGGCGCGGCCGTCTACGGCTACGACCTCGTCCTGCCGGACATGGTGTACGGCAAAGTTCTTTTCAGCTCGAAGGCCCACGCCAGGATCAAGCGCATCGATACGGAAAAGGCAAAAACATATCCCGGCGTGGTCGCCGTCGTCACCGGCAAGGACGCACCCTGGATTCACGGCGAGGCCATCAGGGACAAGCCGTTTTTGGCGCAAGGCAAAGTCCGCTACGTCGGCGAGCCGGTCGCCGCGGTAGCGGCGGTCGATGAAGACACGGCGCAGGCCGCAGTCCGGCTGATCGAAGTCGAGTACGAGGATTTGCCCGCGTATCTGTCGCCCGAAGACGCCTGCAAGCCCGGCGCGATCCCTATTCACGAGGATTTCGCGAGCTACCGCAAGATGAACTTCATCCTGCCCGGCGCCATGCCCAACGTCTGCGAGCATTTCAAGCTCAGAACCGGCGACGTCGAGCAGGGCTTTCGCGAGTCCGATATCGTGCTCGAAGAGCGCTATTTCGTCCCGACCATCCAGCACGCGGCGATGGAGCCGCACTCGGCCCACGCCCAGGTTGATCCCGCCACCGGCAAAGTGACGATCTGGGTCGCCAACGACGCCCCGTTTCGCGCGCTGCACGAGATTTCCGAGGCGCTCGGTCTCCCGCAGGAGAAAATCCGCTTCATCAATCCGCTCCAGGGAGGCGGTTTCGGCTCCAAAGGCGGGCTTAAGGTCGAGCCGATCGCCGTCGCGCTCGCCTACCACACCAACGGCCGCCCGGTGCGGGTGAAATTCAACCGCGAGGAGACTTTCATCTCCACGCTGACGCGGAATGAGGCGGCGCTCTACATCAAGAGCGGCGTGAAGAAGGACGGCACGATTCGCGCGCGCGAGATGACGATCTATTGGGGCGGCGGCGCGTACGCCGAGAAAAGCCCGACGGTCTGCATCCGCGGCAGCCTGCCCGGCCCCGGCCCCTATCGCATCTCGCATGTGAAGGTCGACGGCTACGCGGTTTACACCAACAAACCGGTCGCCGGCTCCTTCAGGGGCTACGGTATTCCCAAAGTCGCCTGGGCCTGCGAGCAACACACCGACGAGCTGGCCAGGAGAGTCGGCATGGACCCGCTCGAATTCCGCATGAAAAACGTCTTCGTGGACGGCGACGTGTCGTACTGGGGAGAGCAGCTTCACAGCGTCGGCCTCAAAGAGACGCTCACCAAGGCCGCGGCGGCGATAGAATGGGGAAAGAAGAGCTCAAGAGTTCAAGAGTTCAAGGGTTTAAGGGTGGGCAAAGGGCTGGCCTGCATCCAAAAGCCCACGCGCAGCCCCACCACGTCGAAGGCCGGCGTGATCGTCGACGCCAAAGGCGAAGTCGCCGTGCTCGCGGGAACGGTCGAGATCGGCCAGGGCTGCAGCACGATTCTCTCTCAAGTCGCCGCCGAGGAGCTGAAGATACCGATCGAAAAAATCCACATGGCCGAGCTCGATACGGACGCGATCCCCTTCGACGCCTCGACGACCTCCAGCCGGAGCACCTACCACATGGGCAACGCGGTGCGCCGCGCCGCGATCGACGCGCGCGAAAAGCTGGCCGAGATGGCAAGCCCGATGCTCGAAGGCGAAAAAAACGACCTCGCCTTTGCCGATGGAAAAGTTTTTCTCAAGGACCATCCTGGGATGGCGCTTCCCTTGGGCGAGGTCATCCGCCGGAAGCTCGGCGCGGACGGAACGGTGCGGGGCGACGCATCCTATACTTACGAGCTGGCGAAAGAGCTCGATCTCGAAACCGGCCACAGCGATAACGCTTCCGCTTTTTACATGTACGCGACGCAGGCTGCGGAAGTCGCCGTCGACGAAGAGACCGGCAGAGTGCGCGTGCTGCGGATGTCGGCGGCGCACGACGTCGGCAAGGCGATCAACCCGCTCAACTGCGCGGCGCAGATCGAGGGCGGGCTGGCGATGGGAATCGGCTCCGCGCTGCACGAGCATATGGTCGTCGACGATCAAGGCAAGGTGCGCAACCCGTCTTTTCTCGATTATCACCTCGTGACGGCGCTCGACCTGCCGGAGATGATCCCGATCGTCGTCGAGTGTCCGGAGCCCGAAGGACCCTACGGCGCGAAGGGACTCGGAGAGCCCGGACTCGCTCCCACGCCAGCGGCGATCGGCAACGCCGTCGCCGACGCGATCGGAATAAGGATATACGATCTTCCGCTCAGCCCGGAGCGGGTTTACCGGGCCATCCAGGAAAACAAAAAGAAAGTGGCATAGGCCGCTTTTCCCCTCGGAAAACACGGAGGAACAATGAAGACATTTCTCAGAAGATCCCGGCTTTTCTGTTTATCTGCTTTCCTTCTCGTCCCCGCCCCCCTCCCGGCGCAAACCCAGACGCCGCTGGTCGTGGGGGTCGCCGGGATGTCGGCGGCCCTGACCCATCCGTTTATCGCCCGAGACGCCGGCATGTTTCAAAAGTACGGCATCGATCCCCGGCTGGTAATTTTCGAAGGAGGCTCGCTGCTGGCTCAGGCATCGCTGGCGGGAGAGGTGAAGATCTCCGTTACCTCCGGCCCGGTGACGATTGGTTCCCGGTCAGCCGGCGCGGATACGATCGTCGTCGCCGGTTATATCAACACCCTTCCCTATAACCTGGTCACGGCTAAACATATTACCAGTCTGGAACAGCTCAAAGGGAAAAAATCGCCATCAGCCGCTTCGGCTCCACCACGGACACGGCGGTTCGGTTGCTGCTGGAAAAAGTCGGCATCAATCCCACGAAAGACGTAACGATCGTCCAGATGGGCGCTCAGCCGAGTCGCTTTGCCGCGCTCGTGGCCGGCGCCCTCGACGCCACGATCATCGCGCCGCCGTTCGACATCACGGCCAGAAAACAGGGCTACAACGTCCTCGTCAACCTGGCGGAGCTTGGGATTCCCTATCCTCAGCAAGTCATCGAAACCACCGACCGCTTCATCCGCGAAAATCCCCAGGCCGTGAAGAATTTTCTTAAAGGATTCATCGCCGGCATCCATTACGGGCTGACCAACAAGGAAGGCGCGAAGAAAATCATGGTGAAGTACCTGAAGATCGCCGACCCGGAGATCCTGGAGGCGACCTACGCCAGCTACGCCCAGATCACGGAGCGCCGGGCGTTTCCGAATATCGAAGGGTTTCGCTACGGCCTTGAGGAAGTCGCCAAGCGCCTGCCCGCGGCCAAGGACAAAAAGCCGGAAGATTTTATCAACATGAGGTTCTTGAACGAGCTTGAAAAGGAAGGCTTCTTTAAAGAGCTGTACAAATAGACAACGCCCGTCTTCAGACCGGTCGAAAAGGTCCCAGATACAAGGCGCGCGACAATCTGACGAGCGCAGGCGTACTCTTTTTGTACGTCGAGCGAGGCAGATCAAGCGGAACGAAGTAGATGGGCCTTTTTCACCGGTCTACACAAAGCCCATCTTCCGTCCCCAGTTTTCGGGGTCTTTGAGAAAGTCCACGATCTGCTTGCTCGCGTCGGCGCTGAAGTATTTTTTGCTCTGGCCGGCCTTGAGAACGTGGTCCCAGTTGGCGAGCGTGTAGAGTTTGATGTCGTGCTCGGCCAGGTTTTTCTGTCCTTCGTGCAGGTTGAGGTTATCCGAGCCGTACTCGAAGATGCAGAGGCAGTGCGTGATCTTCGATCCTGCGCCGCGGATGCCGATGTTGAAGCGCAGCTTGCTCATCCCGTCGGTGATGAGATCTTCGACCAGTAAGACTCTTTGATTCGCTTCGAGGATGCCTTCGATCTGCTTGGTCCCGCCGTAGCCTTTCGGCTGCTTGCGGATGTAGATCATCGGCTTCTTGAGCTCGTGCGACACAAACGCGGCGTACGGGATGCCGGCAGTCTCCCCTCCGGCGACGACGTCGATGGCGTCGAGCCCGATCTCGGTCTCAGCCTTTTTCGCCATCTGATGGACGATCTCCGCCCGGACATCGGGGAAAGAGAGCAGCCGCCGGCAATCGATGTAAACGGGCGAGACGCGGCCCGAGACAAAAACGAACGGCCGCTCCTTGTAGAACTGGATGGCCTCCGTGCGCAGCAGCATTTCGCCGATCTGATTGGCAACTTCACTCATGAATTTCAACCTCCTTGGAAACAAACCGCTTGTAACATACACATCCCATCTTTTCCAATGAAATATGACTTCTTGCTTTTCCCTTTCGATTTGTCTACAAGTTCCGCATCATGAAGATCGCGCGACTCTACACGGGCAAAGACGGCCACTCTCACTTCGACGAGATCGACGTCGAGGCGAAGCAGCTCCAGCCGACGGAAGGAATCGTCTTCCGCGAGGAGCCTCCGGGCCACGTTCAGGACTGGCACCCGGCGCCGCGCCGCCAGTACGTCATCACGCTCTCCGGCGAGGGAGAAATCGAGCTTAGCGACGGGACCAGGCGGCGATTCGGCGCGGGCGATATTATGCTGGCCGACGACACCACGGGGCGAGGCCACATCACGCGCGTCGTCAGCGCCCAACCGCGCCGCTACGTCACTATTCCGCTAAAATAGGCATCCCCGAGGATTCGTGCCGAATCACTCCAACGCCGATCGACGCGCCATCTTTATCGCTCCCGCCGCGAACCTTCTCCCCTCGATGGCCGTGGCGACGCTGGGCATCGCGCTCCCGGATGTGAGACAGACGCTTTCTCTCTCGGAGGTTGAGGCGGGAGGTCTTTTTTCCAGCATCTTTATTTTCGCCGCGGTGGCCAGTCCCTTCTCCGGCAGGCTCTCCGACAAAATCGGACGCAAGGCCGTTCTCCTCATGGGCATTTTTGCTTTATCGACGGGCTTCGCCCTGTCGAGCCTCACGCCGAACTACACGCTGATGCTCGCGGCGCTCGGACTGGCCGGATGCGGCTACGGCTTCACCACCCCGTCGCTCTACGCCCTGATGTCCGATCTCCTGCCGGCCAAGAGAGGCCTCGCGACGGCGCTGGTCTCCGTGGCCTACGGCATCGGCGGGGCGCTCGGGTCGCTGCTCGCGAGTTTCGTCATCGCCCGCTCCGGCTGGCGCGCGGCGTTCATAACCGCCGGCGCTATCGGTCTTGTCATCGCCCTCATGGAAGCGTTGTCGGTAAAGCGCGGCTCCTACGGCACAGCCCAGCGCCGCCATCAGCCTTATAGGAATGCGCTCAACCGCGGCGTGATTCTGCTCGCGCTGGCGGAATTTTTCGGCGGCTCGGTCTTTTGGAGTTCCGCGTCATGGACGGCGACCGTGCTCAGAAGCGCCAAAGAGCTGACCCTGCAAGAGACCGGCTTCGTCATGGCCATCTGGGGACTCACGCCGATGGTCGGCGCGCTGCTGTTGGGCGCGCTTTCGGACAGATACGGACGCAAGCCCGTCATCGTTGCGAGCGCCTACACCGGCGCGGTGGCCGCGTTTGTCGTCTACTCCTGGCTGTCCACTCCGGCGGCGCTCGCGGTCGGCCTGGCCGTCTTCGGCACTCTCAAGGCCACGGCCCCGACGCTGATCGTCGCCCTGGCGCAGGATTCCGCTCCCGCCGGCAGCGCCGGCGCGGCAAGCGGGTTTGTGATGTCCATGCATTACGTCTCGGCGGTCGCCGCTCCGCTGATCGCCGGCCGGCTCATCGCTTCCACCGGAGACATGGTGCTGGCGATGATCCTGACGGCGTCGGCGCCCCTCGTCGTCTACGGTGGCCTGATCGCCGCCGTGCGCGAGAAACAGAGTTATTGAATTTACCCCTCCCTTATGCCACGCTGATTTCGCCTATGGCCGAGCGTGCGACCACCCTGCTGCGCGAACTGCCTTCCGTGGACCGGCTGCTGAAGCATCCGAAAAGCGCGGCGCTGCTGGCCCGCTACAACCGCAATTACATAACGCAAAAATTCCGCGAGACGCTGGACCATTTGCGGGAGTCCATTCAGAAGGGCAACTCGGTCGCCGCCGAAGAGTTGACGGACGATTCGATCCTCGCCCACGCCGAATCGCTTGTCCTTGCCGACGGGAGGCCCGGCCTGATCCGTGTGGTCAACGCCACGGGAACGATCCTCCATACGAACCTCGGCCGCGCGCTGCTTCCTCAGGCGGCGATCGAGGCGCTCTCCCGCGTGGGAACCAATCCCGTCAACCTGGAGTACGATCTTGCCGAGGGGCGGCGCGGCAAGAGAGAAGAAGGCGTCGAGCAGGCGCTGGTCGAGCTGACCGGCGCCGAGGCCGCCACCGTCGTCAACAACAACGCCGCCGCCGTCCTGCTGGGTTTGAACACTTTGGCGGACGCCAAAGAGGTCATCGTCTCGCGCGGCGAGCTGATCGAAATCGGCGGCTCCTTCCGCATCCCCGAGGTGATGGCCAAGAGCGGAGCGAAATTGAAAGAAGTCGGCAGCACCAACCGCACCCATCCCGAAGACTACGAGAAGGCGATCGGCAAAAAGACGGCGCTCTTGCTCAAAGTTCACACGAGCAACTATAAAATCGTCGGCTTCTCCGCCGAAGTGGGGCTGGAAGAGCTCGTCGCCATCGGCAAGCGACATGAAATTCCGGTGATGGAAGATCTGGGCAGCGGCGCCTTTACCGATCTCAGCCAATACGGCTTGCCCAAAGAGCCGATCGTCGCCGAGCGAATCAAGCTCGGCGCGGATATCGTCACCTTCAGCGGCGACAAGGTGCTCGGCGGGCCGCAGGCCGGGCTCATAGTCGGCAGGAAGGCATGGCTCAGCCGCATGAACAAGAACCCGCTCAAGCGCGCCCTGCGTTGCGGCAAGCTGACGCTCGCGGCGCTGGAAGCGACGCTCAGGCTCTATCAGCAGTCGGCGAACATCACCGAGGATATTCCGACGCTGCGAGCCTTCACGCGGCCGCTGGACGAGATCGAAGCCCTGGGACGGCGGGTCATGCCTGAGCTACAGAAAGTTCTGGGCGGAGGATTTCAACTCGCCGTGGAAGACTCGACCTCACAGATCGGGAGCGGCGCGCTGCCGACGGAAGAGATTCCGACGAAAGTAATCGCGGTTTCAAACCCAAACATGGGCGCGGAGAAGATCGCCCGGAAATTCCGCACCGCCGACCCCCCGATCCTCGGCCGCGTCAAAGACAACCGTTTCCTCCTCGACCTGCGAACCATCTTCGATCCCGTCGACCTGGTCCCGAACTTCACTCAACCCGCGGACAAGACATAACATAATGAAAAATGCAAAGTGCAAAATGCAAAAAGCAAAATTTTTCGTTTTTCAATTTTCATTTTGCATTTTGAATTTAAGAAAGATTTTTCTTCCAGACCGCTCAAAAAGGTCCCAGATGCAAGGCGCGCGAGAATTGGCGAGCGCAGGCGTACTCTTGTGGTACGTCGAGCGAGACAATTCGAAGCGCAACGCCACAGATGGGCCTTTTTCAGCGGTCTGTTAGCTTTTATGCCTTACATCATTGGCACCGCCGGCCACATCGACCACGGCAAGACCAGCCTGATTAAAGCGCTCACCGGCGAGGACACCGACCGGCTGAAAGAGGAAAAAGAGCGCGGCATCTCCATCGACCTGGGCTTCGCCCACTTCGATCTCCCCGACGGCACTCAGGCGGGCATCGTCGACGTGCCCGGCCATGAGCGGTTTATCCGCAATATGCTGGCGGGCGCGCACGGCATCGATCTGGTGCTCTTCACCGTGGCCGCCGACGACGGCGTGATGCCGCAGACCGAGGAGCATCTCGATATCGTGCATCTGCTTGGCGTGAAGCTGGCGATTTTCTTGATCACCAAGACCGACCTCGCGCCCGCGTCTCGAATCCAGGAAGTGGACGAGGAGATCAAAATTCTCACCCTGGAAACTTCTTTGGAAGGCTCGCCGGTCATCCCCTTCTCCGCCGTCACCGGCCAGGGGCTTCCGGAGCTCCGCGAGCAGATCGTCCGCACGCTGCAGAGCGCCAACAAGCCCGCGCCGAAGGGCTATTTTCGCCTGCCGGTGGATCGGGCCTTCAGCCTGCAAGGGCATGGATTGGTCGTCACCGGCACCGCGCTCAGCGGCGAGATCAAAAACGGCGCGCACGTGCGCTGCCTGCCCGGAGATCAGACCTTCCGCATTCGCAGCCTTCAGGTCCACGGCCACAGCGTCGAGTCGGCCCGCTGGGGACAACGCACCGCGCTCAACCTGGCGGGGCAGGAAAAAGATCCGGTCGCGCGCGGCCACGTCATCTGCGACGAAAAACTCACTCTCGCGACGGACCGCTTCGATACCCGCCTCGAAGTGAGGCCGGCGGCCAGCAAAGGCATCAAAAACCACCAGAGAGTGCGGATTCACCTCGGCACCGCTGAGCGGCTGGGCAAACTTATCCTGCTCGGACGAATCGAAAAAGTGGAGCCTAAACAGTCCGCCTTCTGCCAGATTACGTTGACCGAGCCGCTGCTCGCGCTGCGCGGCGACCGCTTCATCGTCCGTGACGAGACGGCGCGGCGCACGCTCGGCGGTGGGATCGTGCTCCACCCCTGGCCGAAGCGCCACAGGCAGGGCGAGCCCGATCTCGAACAAAAACTTAACCGCCTCTGCGACAGCCAGGTTCCGGCGTTGATCGAAACGTTTCTGGAAGAGAGCGACGATTTCGCCATCCCGCTCGCGCCGATCTATCAATTTCTCAACCTCAAGGAGGAAGAGGCCAAAGACTGGATCGGACGGACGCCGGTCGTGCGGAGCTTCAGCGCCGAAGGCGAAAAGCTCTACGCCACGGAGAAAAAGTGGCAAGGCCTGAAAGAAACCATTTCGAAGACGTTGCAGGAGTTTCACGCTTCGCATCCGCTGGCGGCGGGAATGGACATGGAGGAGGCGCGGGCCAAGCTCCCTTACGAGATTTCCCCGCGCCTTTTCCGCGTGCTGGTGGATATTTTGAGCGAAGAAAAGGCCGCCACCCGCGACGGGAATCTTCTCAGCCGGCCCGGCTACCGCATCCAGCTCGGAGCCGGCGAAAAGACGCTGACGGAAAACATAAAAAAAATACTCGGCGCCAACCCGATGGCGCCGCCGGACCTAAAGCAGTTGGAGAAGGACCTGGGCGCGGAGAAAAACAAGCTCGCGGAAGTCATCCGCGTCATGGAGCGGGAAAAGTCGCTGGTTCGAGTGGCGCCCGACCTCTACTTTCTCTCCGACTGCGTTGACAAGGTTCGGGGCGTTCTATATAAATATCTCGCCGAGCACGGCGAGATCACCGCGGCGACCTTCCGCGATCTGTTAGGCTCCAGTCGGAAGTACATAATAGCGCTCCTTGAATATTTCGATCGGGATGGGACGACGGTCAGGGTCGGAGATGCGCGGCGGCTGAGATCGTCGCCGCCGGCTGGAAAACAAAGCGCTGAGCGATAATTTCCGAGGGCTGCAAATGCGAAGGGCGACCGATTTTTACTTTTTCATTTTGCAATTTTCATTTTGAAATGGAACGCAGATGGGACTCATCGGAAGAAAAAAGAAGACGGTGCGACTGACGCGGCACGTCAAGGCCGCGGGTTGAGCGGCGAAGCTCGGCCCGGCCGACCTTGTGCACGTGTTGCACAGCCTCCCGAAGTTTAACAACCCGGACGTGATCGTCGGCGTCGAGACCTCCGACGACGCCGGAGTATTCCGTCTGCGGAACGACCTGGCCATCGTCAACACGGTGGACTTCTTCACGCCGATCGTCGACGACCCCTACACCTTCGGCCAGATCGCGGCGGTCAACGCGTTGAGCGACGTTTACGCCATGGGCGGAGAGCCGAAAACCGCGCTGAACATCGTCTGCTTTCCCAAGGGGAAAATGGACATCAAAGTGCTGGGTGAGATCCTGAAAGGCGGCGGTGAAAAAGCGCGGGAGGCGGGCGTGGCGGTGGTCGGCGGCCACAGCATCATCGACGACGAGATCAAGTACGGCATGGCCATCACCGGAGTGATCCACCCGGATCGCATCCTGCGCAACGTCGGCGTTCAGGAGGGCGACGCGCTCGTGCTCACGAAAGCGCTCGGCACGGGCATCATCTCAACCGCGCTCAAAAAAGGAAAGGCCTCGAAGGAAAGCGTCCAGGCGGCGATTGCCTCCATGCTGACCCTCAACAATACCGCGGCGAAAGTGATGCGCAGCTACCCGGTGCACGCTTGCTCCGACATTACCGGCTACGGCCTGCTCGGCCACTCGCTGGAGATGGCCGCCGGCAGCAGCGTGACGCTCATTCTTGAATCGTCCAAGCTCCCGCTACTCCACCGCGCTCCGCGCATGGCGGAAAAAGGCTATCTCACGGGCGGCTGCAAGCGAAACCGGGAGTATCTGAAAGACAAGATCACCGTCGACGAATCGATCCGCGAAGGGCTGGTCGAGGTTGCTTTCGATCCGCAGACCTCGGGCGGCCTGCTCATCGCCCTGCCGCAACGGTCCGCGCCCAAGCTGGTCGACGAGCTTCAGGCGAACGGGCTGAAAGCCGCCGCGACCATCGGCTACGCGACTTCCCTGCAAAAAACCTGGGTCCGCCTGGTCTAGCAATGGCCCGGTGAAAAAGGCCCATCTACCCTTCGATTACGCTCAGGGTGGTGAGTTCATCGAACCACCGTCAGCCCGCCAGGGAATCTCTCTCCGGGCGGATGCCTGCCCTTCGGGAGCTCAAATCTCATATTTCAAATTCCAAATCTGAAATCTGAGATCTGCCCTTCGAGTTTCCTCAGGGTGGTGAGCTTGTCGAACCACAATCTGAGATTCCGAGCGAAGCGAGGATATATCGTCCCTCCGAGAGACCCCGAGGCGGGCGCCTATCTCAATTTGGCCCCCGCCCGTTTCGCATTCCTGCAAATCCGCTCTACCCGACCTTCTTGTAAATGGAAATTTGACCGATCGTTTCGACCGAGCGGCGTGAATTACCGTGTCTTTTTGCCCGAATTTGCTGGCATGCATCTTGCCCAGTAAACACGGGTGAGAGTAGAGAACGATGATTGAAATCCGCATTCACGGACGCGGAGGACAGGGTGCCAGGTTGGCCAGCCGCATCATAGGGAGAGCTGGCTTCCTGGCGGGTCTTTACGTTCAGGACTTCCCGCTATTTGGTGCGGAGCGGCGCGGGGCGCCGATCGTAGCCTGCGCGCGTCTGAGCCGCGACCCGATCGAGACGCGCGGCTATGTGGAGGAGCCGGATCTGGTCGTGGTCATGGACGATACGTTGCTTCAAGAGAACTATACCCAAATCCTTGGCGGCCTCCGCGCCGGCGCCGGCGTTCTCATCGACGACCGGTCAAACCAGAGGCCGCTGCCGGCGACCGCGCCGGGTGTGTTTTTTATTTCGATCAACCTGAGCGGCATCGCCCGGCGGGTTATCGGCCGCGATACTCGGAGCGCCGTTGTCGGGGGGGCGGCGGCGAAATTCATCCCCGAGATCACCGCCGATATTTTAACAGCGGCGATTCGCGCCGAGCTTGCCGAGGTCGGCGTCTCGACGGAGCTCGTCGAGGGGAACATTAAGGCGGCGATGGAGAGCTATGCGCTGATGCCTGCGGTCTTCCTTCCGGAACATCGGCCGCCGCAACATAAAACCGCGGCGCTGTCTCAAGCGTTTCCGCGGTTTTTTTTCGACGCATACGCCGCCCCCACGATCCGCTCCGCGGGAAACGCGGCCTTGCGTCATACCGGGAATTGGCGGACGGAGAGGCCTGAGATCGAATTGGCAAAATGCAAGAAGTGTTTTCTTTGCTTTCTCTTCTGTCCCGACTCGGCGATCCACCTGGACTCAGACCTTTACCCTCACATCGACTACGACCACTGCAAGGGCTGCATGATCTGCCGTGAGGAATGCCCGACCGATGCCATCGTGCAAAGGCTGGAGGGATGACGATGGCGCGCGCGTTGCTGACCGGAAACAGCGCCGCGGCCTGGGCGGCGCGCCTCGCCGAGGTGGATTACGTCCCCGCCTTTCCGATCACGCCGCAGACGGAGATCGTCGAGACCCTCGCCCGCTGGATCCATACGGGAGAGATCCAAGCCCGAATGGTGACGATGGACTCCGAGCACTCGATGCTCGCGGCGGCCGGCGCCGCCGCGGCCACGGGCGCGCGGGTCTTTACCGCGACTTCGAGTCAGGGGCTGGTCTACGGTTTTGAGATGCTCTACGTCCTCGCCGGTTTGCGCGCGCCGCTTGTTTTGGTGAACGTCTCGCGCGCGCTGTCCCATCCCATTACTCTGGAGCCCGACCATAATGACGTGCTTGCCGCCCGCGACACCGGCTTTCTCCAGTTTCACGCGGAGAGCTGCCAGGAAGTGCTTGACTCTATTCTCATGGCCTACCGTCTGGCCGAGCATGAGCGCGTGCTCCTGCCCGCCATCGTCAATCTTGACGGTTTCTATCTCTCGTTCACGCGGGAAGCGGTTGAGATTCCCGAGCCGGCGGACGTCAAAAGTTTTTTGCCCGGTTTTGAACCTGCCTATCCTCATCTGAGCGGCCCGGCGCCGCTGGCTCTCGGGGCGGCCGTCCTGGACCCCGCCCTGTACACGTTCTTCAAGTATCAGATGCATCATGCGACGGAGAACGCCCTGGCGTTGTATCCCGAGATCGCCGCCGAGTTCGCCGGGAGATTCGGCAGAAGGTACGGCATGATCGAAGAGTTCATGCTCGACGACGCCGATTACGTCATCGTCATGACCAACTCCTTCGCCTCGATGGGCAAAGCTGAGGTCAAGCGGTTGAGACGCGAAGGAAAGAAGATCGGGCTGGCCCGCCTGCGCTTGATCAGGCCCTTTCCTCACCGGGAGATTCAGCGCGTGCTTCGCGGCCGCAAAGGAGCGGCGGTGATCGACCAGAACATCTCCGTGGGCAAAGGCGGCATCCTCTTCAGCGAGATCGCGAGCGCCCTCTACGGGCTTCCGGACCGACCGCCCGCGCTGCTCTCATTCATCGGCGGCCTGGGAGGCCGGCGCTTTCGCCCGGAAGAGTTCGACGGAATCCTCGCGCGCCTCGAAGCGCCGCCGGAGAGTCCGGAAGAAATTGCCCGGCCTTATTTGTTGTTCAGCGACGAGGAGTGCCGGGACGTCGGGCGGTATTTTTCCGTGGCGAGCGGAGAGGAGAAGTCTCATGAAGCGTGAGGCCTATCGAAGCCTGCGCAACATATCTCGCGAAGAGCCGCTCGGCCCGGGCGGATCGCTATGCGCCGGTTGCGGCGGACTCCTCGCGCTGCGCCTGTTTCACAAGGCTCTGGGAGAGAACGTGATCTTCGTCAACGCTGCGGGCTGTTTCAGCCTGCTTGCCCTCTTTCCTTTTACGCCGCTTCGATCGTCTTGGCTTTACACGGCCATGGCGTGCGCGCCGGCCGGCGCACAGGGAATCAGGGACGCGCTGGATATCCTCAGAGAGAGAGGAAAGCTCGCTCCCGCGGCCGACCGCAAGGTTGTGGTCGTGACGGGAGACGGCGCGGCCCAGGATATCGGCCTGCAGTCCACCATGGCGGCCATCCACCGGGGGCTCGACTTCTACTACTTTTGTTACGACAACGAAGCCTACGCCAACACCGGGTTTCAGACTTCCGCGAGCACCCCTTATGGATCGCGCACCGCCACCGCGCCCATCACCCCGGCCTTTCCTCTGGGCGTGGTTCAGCAGCGGCGCGACCTGTTTGAGATCTGGCGCGTGCAAAAGCCGCCCTATGTCGCGACCGTCTCGGCGGCAGACCCGCTCGACCTCTCCGAGAAAGTCTATCGCGCCTCGAAGCTCAGCGGCCCGAAGTTGTTTATCGCGCTGTCCCCTTGCCCGCCGGGCTGGGAGGCGGAGCCGGAGAAATCGGTCGAGCTGGCGCGGCTCGCTGTCGAGACCGGCATCTGGCCGCTCAAGGAGGCGGTTTACGGACAGGTCTCACATACAAAAGTGCCGCGACGGTTCAAGCCGGTTGAAGAATACCTCGCGTCGCAGGGGCGCTTCCGCCACCTCTTCGAGCCCAAGCGAAATGACGAGGCGATCGCCCGAATTCAGGCGGCCGTGGAAAAATATTGGAAAGCAGTCTCCGACGCGGTCGCGCCGCAGGAACCGCTTTCGAATGAAGCCGTCGGATAGGAAGCGATCATGGAAGATATTTTTGCATTTGCCGACGAGCTGGGACCGGCCAAGATCGTTCACATCTACGATCCGGGGACCGGATTGAAGGCGGTTGTCGCCGTGGACAACGTCGCCTGCGGTCCCTCCATCGGCGGCATCCGCATGGCGCCCGACGTCAGCGCGACCGAGGCCTTCAGATTGGCGCGGGCGATGACGCTCAAGAATGCCGCTGCCAGCTTGGCTCACGGCGGCGGCAAGTCGGTCATCTTCGGCGATCCAAAGATCGCCGCGCAAGAGAAAGAACGGCTCATCAGGGCCTTTGCGCGCGCGATCCGGGACCTGGTCGAATACATCCCCGGCCCGGATATGGGCACCGACGAACGCTGCATGGCCTGGATCAAGGACGAGATCGGACGCGCCGTCGGATTGCCGCCGGAAATCGGCGGTATCCCGCTGGATGAAATCGGGGCCACGGGACTCGGCTTGAGCGCCTGCGTGGACGTGGCGGCCGGGTTTTGCGGCGTCGGCGTCAGCGGGGCGAGGGTTGTCGTTCAGGGCTTCGGCTCGGTCGGAAAACACGCGGCGCGCTTCCTCGCCGAAAAAGGAGCGATTCTCGTCGGCGCCGCCGACTCTCAAAGCGCGATCTTCAACCCGAAAGGCATCGATGTCGCGCGCCTGATCGATCTCAAGGGCGCAGGGAAGAGCGTCGGCGATTACCCGGAGGGGAAAAAGCTCGATCCGGACGCCGTCATCGATATCGAATGTGAAATCTGGATCCCCGCGGCGCGTCCCGATGTCGTTCGCAAAGACAACGTCGCCCGGTTGAAAACCAAGCTTGTCCCGCAAGGCGCCAACATTCCGTTTACTCCCGAGGCGGAACGCATCCTGCACGAGAGAGGGGTTCTTGTGGTGCCGGATTTCATCGCCAACGCCGGCGGCGTCATCTGCGCCTCCGTCGAATATCACGGCGGCACGGAGGCCGTGGCGTTGCAGACGATACAGGAAAAGATCAGCGCGAATACCCGGCTGGTACTCGAAGAGTCCGCAAGAACCAAAACTCTACCTCGACAGGCCGCCATCGCCCTGGCCGAGAGAAGAGTCAAGGCCGCAATGCGCTACCGCCGTTAGCCTCCGAAATCGGAAGCCCGGCGCACAAGAACCAACGATCGGGGTCAAAATGACCACCTTGCTGAAAATCAAGATCATTGCCGAGTACATCTCGACTCTGCAGCGTTGATGCTGAGTTCCGGCCCTCTCTTTTTTAGGTTAGGCGCGAAAGACCCAGACGGAGACAGGGCTGTGCCTTACCACTCCCCGGGTCGCACTGCCGAGAAGAGTCGCCGCCACTGTTCCGGTGCGGCTTGCCATTCCAATAACGCTGGCCCGTTCCTTAACCGCTTTCCGGACGATTGCCTCGTGGATTTTTCCTTCCACTTCCTCAACGCTGATCTCAACTCTGGCCTTAGCGGCTGTGGCCTCCTCAAGAAAAGGCCGCGCGAGTTTTTTTCTCATGCTTAGTTTTTCTTGACGGCTCTTGGTGGCGTCGCCGACAAAAAGATTCGTGCCGCTCTGGATGGTCCATTTTGGCGGCCTTGGAACAGCATGATAGAGGAAGATCTCGGCATTCATAGGCGCGAAGGTTTCACAAAAGCGACGAAACGCCTTGCGGGATTCGGGGCTGAAATCGGAAGCAAAAACGACTCTTCTGATATTTCTTACGGGCTTTAGTCCGAGATTGACCAGAAGAACCGGCACACGGGATAGGACCAGAAGATTTTCGGCAAAACTTCCGAGCATAAATCGGTCGACGCCTTTTCTCGCGTGGGTTCCCGCGACAATCAACTCCGCGCCGTTTGTCTCGGCATGGCGCCATAGCGCGGTTGTCGTCGCCTCTAGGCTTAGGCCGTGCGTTACGAGCACTTTTGGCTCAAGTAGATTTGCCAAGCGGAGGATTTGAACCGCGCGATCAAGCGCTTGTTTTGCGACCGTATGAAGGCGTTCCTCTTCGGGAACACTGAACTCAAGACTCACTCGCAACTCGGCCGGGCTCACGACATAAACTGGCTCGATCTCAAATTGGGCTTTCGCCGACAGTGTTCTGAGTAGGAAAACCGCATTACGCAGCAACTTGCGCTCTTCTTCAAAGGGGTTGACCGCCCAGATGATTCGTCTTTGTTTCATGAGAAACCTTTAATCCAAGCCACGATTGTACGAAGTGACATGTTAGTGGTATCGCGCCTTTGAGAGCCCCCGACACTTAGTCGTGCGTTTGAGCTAGCCGGGGTTATTTTTGTTTGGACAAAGTATCGGACAACGTGCTCTTATGTCAACCTGGCTCGAAGATGCGTTGCCGACTACGTTGACTTCCTGAGGTGGCACACGGATTGGTCCAGATTAGGGTCGCATCTGGGCCTTTGTGATTCGGCCCTGGGTTCCTAACCGGAAAATCAGTCAGCCTTGCTTGTTCACCCGTGCTTCCTCAGGCAGCGGGGCTTGCGCCGGTGGCGCGAATGACCAGGACCGGATCGTCGGAGTGGCGAACGACGTGTTGCGTGACGCTGCCCAAAACCCACCGACCCACGCCGCTTCTTCCGTGAGTGGACATCGCGATCAGGCTCCCGGGGTTTTCCCGGGCCACGTCGATGATCTTATCCGCCGCAAGCCCCTCGACCGCGGTTGCGGAAACCTTTTTCAGTCCCTGCGCCTGCTGCTCCCGCATTTTTTCCTCGACATAGGCCTGGGCCTCTTTTCTGACCTGTTCCAAAAGCTCCGCCAGGTTCAACGTGTATTCGTCGGCGTTATAAACCGGCGGCGGCAGATTGAAGGCGCGCACCAGCACGATCTCGAGACCCAGCGTCCTCGCCAACTCCGCCGCCTGCGGCAGGGCCAGCTCCGCCAGCTTGGAGCCGTCCAGAGGCACCACGATCCTCTTCAGCGACACCTCTTCAGTCTTCTTCCTTTCGTCGGTCGCTCGAACGAGAAGCACGTGGTTCGTCGCCGCGTGAAGCACCTTCTCGGCAACGCTGCCCAACAGCCACCGCTTCACCCCGGACCGCCCATGCGTGGTCATGGCGATCAGAGTGCCGGCCTGCGCCGCCGCCCGATCCACGATCACCTCCGCCGCCCTGCCGATCTCCACCGAGCAGTCAACCGCCGCGCCGGTAAACGAGCAGGCGATTTTGCTCAGATAGTCGCCGCTGTTTTTCTTCTCGGCGGTCATGATCTCATTGTAGTGGCCCTGCTGGGCGATGACGGAAGGCATCAGGGTGTCAAGATCGATCGCATGCAACAGCTCCACGGGAATTTTGAGCGCTTTGGCAAGCGACCGGGCATAGGGCAGGATATGCTCCGAAACCTGCGATCCATCCAGCGCGACCAGAACTCTCTTGTACATTGTTTAGACCTCCCGGCCGAACAGCCTTCCGCCTATTTTCCGTATCTATAGATCGTTTCGCCTCCGGCAGTCAATCGCAGATTAGGGTCGCATCTTGGGCTTTATGATTCGACCCTAGTCCCTAAATAGGAAATCGGTTAGCGTTGCTTGTTCACCCGCGACGCCAGGTACGCAACACAGCCGCTGATCGTTGCCAGTTTGGGAACATCCGCGTCGGGAATATCGACGCCCAGCTCTTTGTGCAGACCGATGATGAAGTTCAGGAAGTCAACAGAATCAACGTCGAGTTGATCGCGCAAGCTGATCCGAGGATCGAGGGCGGCGAGGTCGGCTTCGGGCGCGATGGCGCCGAGGACGCGCAGCACCACCGCTTTGATTTCAGCTTCCGTCACAGCTTCTCCGGCTCTTGCAGCAGCCGATCGATGGCGGCGAGAAAGCGGCCGCCGCGATGGCCGTCGCTGACTCTGTGATCGGCCGCGAGTGAGGCCGAGATCACCGGCCTCGCGCTGATCGTCCCTTGGGAAGCCCACGGCCGCTCTGCGATCCTGCCGAAGCCGACGAGCGCCACCTGCGGCGGGTAGATAACGCCGAAAACCGTCTCGACCCCCTGCTCGCCCAAATTGGTCACCGTGATCGTCGGGTCCGACATCTCCGAGCTGCGCAGCCCGCCCGCGCGCGCCCGGTTCACCAGATCGAGCATATCGCGCATCAGCTCGTCTAAACTTTTTTTGTCCGCGTCGTGCAGCGCCGGCGCCACCAGGCCGCCCTGGCGCAGCGAGACGGCGACGCCGACGTGAACGCCCTGCCCCGGCTTGAATGCGCCGTCGATCCAGAAGCCGTTCATCTCCGGCACGTCATGGATGGCGAGCGCCACGGCGCGGATCAGCAGCGCGGAGTAGAGCAGCCGATTGGTCACCGGCCGCTTGAGATTCTCCGCCGCGAGCCAGGCCAGCGCCCGGCTCAGGTCGATCTCAGCGCCGAGATAGTAGTGCGGAATTTCCCGCTTCGATCGCGCCATCGCTGCGGCGATCGCTTTGCGCAGTCCCGCCTGACGCTCCGCTGCCGTCGCGGGGGATTTGGGCTGGACGGCCTTCGATGCGGCCCGGTCGATGTCGGCGATCGTGATCGAGCCGTTCCCTCCCGTCCCTTCCACAGCGGCGATATCGACGCCCAACTCCTCCGCCCTTCTCCGCGCCAGCGGCGAAATGTGCGGACGCTTTGACGGCGCAGGTGAAACCGGCGCGCGCTCGACGGGCGGAGCCGGCGGCGCAGACGCTTTCCCTGTCGCCTCGGCCGGCTTCTCCGCAATGACGGCCGCAGGTTGCGCTATCTGCGCTTCGTCGCGGATCGTCGCCAGCGGCGTGCCGACGGGAAGCTTCGCGCCCGGCTTGACGAGAAGGGTCTCGACGATCCCTTCCTCGAAAATCTCGACTTCTATAACGCCCTTCTCGGTCTCCACCAGCGCGACGATATCTCCCCGCTTGACGGAGTCGCCCGGCTTAACGCGCCACTCCACCAGCGTCCCGGCCTCCATGTCGGCGCCAAGCGACGGCATGCGGAACTCAGCCACGGCGACCCATGACTTTCCGCGCGGCAGCGACGATGCCAGCGACCTGCGGCACGGCCGCGTCTTCGAGATGTTTGGGATAAGGCATCGGCACTTCCGCGCTGCAGACGCGCGCGGGCGGCGCGTCCAGCTCGTAGAATGCGTTTTCCATGATGCGCGCCATGATCTCGGCCGAGATGCTGCCGCTCTTCCAACCCTCGTCGATGATAACGGCGCGGTGGGTGCGGGAGACGGATTCCACGATCATTGCGGTGTCGAGCGGCCTCAGCGTGCGCAGGTCGATGACTTCGGCGCTGACGCCGTCGCGGCCTAGCTCTTCCGCCGCTTCGAGTGTTTTGCCGAGCGTCCCCCCGTAGGTAATCAGGCTGACATCGCTCCCCACCCGGCGCACCACCGCCTTGTCGATCTCGACCAGCCCCGCATCCTCCGCCAATTCCCCTTCCATGTTGTAGAGCGAGCCATGCTCGAAGATCAGCACCGGGTCGGGGTCTTCTAAAGCGGTCCACAACATTCCCCGCGCGTCTTCCAGCGTCGCCGGCGCGAGCACCTTGATGCCGGGGATGTGGGCATACCAACCCTCCAGGCTGTGCGAGTGCTGCGCCGCGAGCTGCCGCCCCGCGCCGGTCGTCATGCGGATCACCAGCGGGATGTTGAATTGGCCACCGGACATGTGCAGGATCGTCGCCGCGTTATTAACGATCTGATCCAGCGCGAGCAGGCTGAAGTTGACCGTCATTATCTCCACGATCGGCCGCGCGCCGCCGAGCGCCGCGCCGATTCCGGCGCCGACGAAGGCCGACTCCGACAGCGGCGTGTCGCGGATCCGCTCCGGACCGAACTCTTCGAGCAGCCCTTTGCTCACCGCGAAGCAGCCGCCGTAGCGCCCGACATCTTCGCCCATCAGGAAGACGCGCTCATCGCGCTGCAAAGCTTCGCGCAACGCGGCCCGCACCGCCTCGCGGTAGGTCGTCCTGACGGTCTGAGGCCCGGCCGTCATGAGCGGCGATCCTCGGAGTAAACGAATCGCGTAAGATCTTCCACCGGCTCCCAGGTTCCGGCCTCGGCGAATTCGACCGCCTGTTTGACTTCGAGCGCGACATCCTGCTCGATTTGCGCGATCTCTTCATCTTTCAGGAGTCCATTTTCTTTCAACATCGAAACGAAGTTCGGGATCGGATCGCGCTTTTTCCACTCTTCGACCTCTTTCTTGTCGCGGTAAAGCTCCGGATCGTACATTGAGTGGGCTCTAAAACGGTAGGTGCGAAATTCGAGAAAGTGCGGCCCGCCGCCGGAGCGCACTGCGAGAGCCGCCCGCCTGGCCGCTGCCTCCACCGCCACGACGTCCATGCCGTCCACCGGCCAGGCCGGCACTTCGAAGGCCGCCGCCTTGAGGCAGAGATCGGTCTCCGATTCGGAGCGGCCGAGCGCGGTGCCCATCGCGTAGAGATTGTTCTCGCAGCAGAATAGCACGGGGAGCTTCCACAACGCGGCCAGGTTCATCGACTCGTGGAACTCGCCTTCGGCGACCGCGCCTTCGCCGAAGAAGCAGGCGGTCACCCGGCTGCGGCCCAGATACTTGTCGGCCAGTGCCAGGCCCACGGCCAGCGGCAACCCTCCGCCGACGATGGCGTTGCCGCCGTAAAAGCGAGTGGCGGCGTCGAAGATGTGCATCGAGCCGCCCCGGCCGTGGCTGGAGCCTTCGACCTTGCCGTACATCTCCGCCATGATCGACGCCGCCGAGACGCCGCGCGCCAGCGCGTGGCCGTGCTCGCGGTAGGTCGCGACGATCGCGTCGTCGGGCGCCAATGCCGGCATCGCGCCGACGGCCACCGCCTCCTCGCCGATGTAGAGATGGAGAAAGCCGCGGATCTTGGTCGCGCTGTAAAGCTCCGCGCACTTTTCCTCGAAGCGCCGGATGCGCGCCATCTCGCGCAACAGGTGGAGCGCATGGCTTCGCTCCATTGGTGGTTCGGACGATCTTGTTTTCCGCGTCATTCGTAACTCTCCAGCGTCGAAAGATCGCCCTCGGGCAGCCCCAGCTCGCGCGCCTTGAGCAGGCGGCGCATGATCTTGCCGCTGCGGGTCTTGGGCACGCTGTCGCGGAAGTCGATCTCTTTCGGCGCGACCGCCGGACCGAGCCGCGTGCGGGCGAAACCGAGCAGCTCTTTCTTAAGCGCTTCGCTCGCGTTGTAGCCCGCCTTGAGCGAGACGAAGGCTTTGACCACTTCTCCGATGACCGGATCGGGCTTGCCGATGACGCCCGCTTCGGCGACAGCCGGATGTTCCATCAGCGCGCTCTCCACTTCGAACGGGCCGATCAAGTGGCCGGCGGACTTGATGACGTCGTCGGCGCGGCCGACGAACCAGAAATAGCCGTCGGCGTCGCGCTTCGCCAGATCGCCGGTCAGATACCAGCCGGCGGCGAAGCATTTGCGATAGCGTTCCTCTTCGTGGAGATAGCCGCGAAACATCGACGGCCATCCCGGCCGGAGCGCCAGCTCGCCCTGGATATCCGGCGCATGGATCACATCGACCGTTCCGTCTTTTTGTTTCTGCACGACGGCGGCCTCGATGCCGGGCAGCGGCTTGCCCATCGATCCCGGACGAATGTCCAAGGCCGCATAGTTGGCGATCATGATGCCGCCGGTCTCGGTTTGCCACCAGTTGTCGTGGATCGGGAGCCCGAACGCCTCCTGCCCCCACACGACAGCCTCCGGGTTGAGCGGCTCGCCGACGCTGGCGATGAAGCGCAGGCGGCTGAGATCGTACTTGCGGATCGGCTCGGTCCCGGCCTTCATCAGCATGCGCACCGCGGTCGGCGCCGTGTACCAGACGGTGACTTTTTGGTCTTGCAAAATGGCGTACCAGCGCTCCGCGTCGAAGTCGCCTTCGTCCACGACGTTCGTAATGCCGTGAGTCAACGGCGAGACGATGCCGTACGAAGTGCCGGTGACCCAGCCGGGATCCGCAGTGCACCAGAAAATATCTTCGGAGTGGAAGTCGAGCGCGTACTTTCCCGTGATATAGTGCGCCACCACCGCCTGATGCGCGTGCATCGCTCCCTTGGGCCTGCCGGTGGTGCCGCTGGTGAAATGGAGCAGCGCCGGCTCCTCGGGATCGGTCGGCGGAATCTCGAAGCGGTCGTCGGCCGCGGCCATCAGCGCGGCAAAGTCGTGGGCGGCCGGTTCTGCGAGAGCCGCTTTGTCGCCGCCGATGAGAATCACGTGCTTCAGGTGAGGCAGGGACCGGCGCAAATCCTTCACCTTCCGCCTGCCGTAGAGCAACCCGGTGGTGATGAGAACTTTGCCTTCCCCGATCGCCAGCCGCTGCTGGATCGGCTCCGGGCCGAATGCGGAAAAAAGCGGGCAGAAGACGCTGCCGTTTTTCAACGTGCCCAGCGCCGCGACGTAGAGTTCCGGGATGCGTCCGCTCAACGCGAAGACGCGGTCGCTTTTGCCCACGCCGAGCCCGCGCAAAACGTTGGCGAAGCGGTTGCTCAGCGCCGACAGCTCGCCGTAGGTAAAATCGCGCGTCTCGCCCTGCTTGCCGAGCCAGCGGAGCGCCAGATGGCTGCGGCGCTCGCCTGCGGCGTGGCGGTCGACCGCCTCGTGCGCGATGTTGAGCCCCCGCCCTCCGGGCAGCCCATCGAGCTCGCGCCGGACCGCCTCCCAGGAGAACTCCGCGCTGGTCCGCTCATAGTCCAATAAGTTCGGGACTACGGTCCAGCCGGTTTTTGGTTTTTCTATCGGTCTCCAAGTCATTCAAGTGCCTTGCCGAAAGGTTACGAAGCAAAGGATGCGCCATCGTAGAATCAAAAGCATTTAAGATATTCTACGCTCTTGTTTCGCAACTATGCAAACTTCTCTTCAGTGCCTTGTCAAACATGATAATGGCTCCTAACGCCATCTGCGGTTCCGCTGTGCGACCGCGGCAAAGCTCTTTTTTCCCAGGCGATTCTCGGCTTCCATCGGCACCGAAATTGCTCCGCACATTCGCGGCGGGGCTACAGCGCTTCCCGGCGTTTTCGGAGGATTTTAAGCCTATTTCCTATTTCCGCGCTTTTTGACTATCCTCAGTGGAGGGATCCCCGTGGCGAATTTGGAGAGTAGATCGTCCGATCCGATCGATCCGTGAAGCTCGTCAAAGCTTTTCTGCGCCGGCTGCTCGGCATCCTCTACCGGGTCAAGGTCAACGGCCTGCGGCACTATCATCAGGCCGGCGACCGGGTGTTGATCATCGCCAACCATACCTCGTACCTGGACGCCCTGCTGCTGGCTGTCTTCCTGCCCGACAGGCTCACCTTCACGGTGAACACCCAGGTCGCCAAGGCATGGTGGGTGCGCCCCGCGCTCGCTCTGGTGGATTTTTTCCCCATGGACCCCGGCAACCCTTTAGCCATCAAAGCGCTCATCAAGTACCTCTCCGAGAACCGTAAAGCCGTCATCTTTCCCGAAGGTCGCATCACCCTTACCGGGGCGTTAATGAAAATCTACCACGGCCCCGCTTTCGTAGCGGACAAAACGCGATCTATGGTGCTGCCCATACGCATCGATGGCGCGGAGCACACGCCGTTTTCCCGCTTGCGCGGCCGCGCAAGGATGCGCTGGTTCCCGCCCATCACCTTGTCTCTGCTGCCTCCGCGCCGCATCGACTTGCCCGAGCGCTTGCGTGGCCGCGCCAGGCGCAACCATGCGGGCGGGATGCTGAGCGACATCATGACCGAAATGATGTTTCTCACCACCGACCATTCCCGGACCCTGTTCCATGCGCTGCTCGATGCGCGCCGTGTCCACGGCGGACGCCGCGCGATCGTAGAGGACGTCGAGCACAAACCCGTCACCTACAACCAACTCATCAGCCGCGCTTTTATTCTCGGCAGGCTTTTCACGGAGGATACCCGGCCGAAGGAGCATGTCGGATTATTGCTGCCCAACGCGGTCGGCGCGTTGATCGGCTTCCTCGCGCTTCATCTCCACGGCCGCGTGCCGGCGATGTTGAACTTCACGGCGGGCATCCAAGGCCTCATCGCTGCATGTGAAACCGCCGCCATACGGACCGTGTACTGCTCACGCCGCTTTGTCGAGGCGGCCGGTTTGCAAGATACCGCAACGCGTCTGAGCGACAAAGTTCGGGTGATTTATCTCGAAGACCTGCGCGACAGGGCAACAACCGTGGACAAGCTCATGGGTTTGGTCAAGGGATATTTCGCCCGTCCGCTTTATGCGCGTTTAGTGCGCCACACAAAGCCCGCAGATCCCGCCGTGATACTGTTCACCTCGGGCTCGGAGGGGTCGCCGAAGGCCGTGGCGCTGTCGCATCTGAACCTCCTCGCCAACTGTGATCAAATCGCCGCGCGCATCGATCTTAACGCGCGCGACACCGTTCTTTCCAGCTTGCCGATGTTTCATTCTTTCGGCCTGACGGCGGGAACTCTGTTGCCTTTGCTGCGCGCCGTGAAAATATTCCTCTATCCTTCTCCTCTCCACTATCGCAATATTCCCGAGACGGCCTATGGGATCGACGCGACCCTCTTATTCGGCACCAATACATTTCTTGCGGGTTACGCCCGCTACGGCCATCCTTACGATTTCTACAGCATCCGCTATGCGTTCGCCGGGGCGGAGAAGTTGCAGGAGGAGACGCGCCGCCTTTGGGCGGAAAAGTTCGGCGTGCGCCTCTTGGAGGGCTACGGCGCGACTGAGACCGGTCCGGTGCTGGCGGTGAATACCGCGATGCAATGCCGGCCGGGCAGCGTTGGGCGGCTGCTGCCTGGAATCGAATGGTATTTGGAGCCGGTGGCGGGGATCGGCGACGGCGGCCGCTTGTGCGTCCGCGGGCCTAACGTGATGCTCGGCTACCTGCGTTCCGGCCAAATTGCGCCTCCCTCGACCGCGCGCGGCCCTGGCTGGTACGACACCGGCGATATTGTGCGCATCGACGAGGACGGCTTTGTCTGGATTCTGGGACGCGCCAAGCGTTTCGCCAAGATTGCCGGAGAAATGGTTTCGCTTGCGGCGGTCGAAGAATTGGCGCAACGGACCTGGCCGGGGAAAAATCACGCGGTTATCAGTCTAGCCGACTCGCAAAGGGGCGAACAACTCCTTCTCCTCACGGAATACACCGAAGCAAAACATCAGGCGCTGCTGGAACGCGCCAGGGTTGAAGGCGTGAGCGCCATCGGCGTGCCGAAAAAAATCCTTATCGTGCGGCCGATACCGCTGCTCGCCAACGGCAAGCCCGACTACATCGCCGCGCGCGCACTGGCGGAAAAGATACTGGGCGAATCAACTTATATCGAACACGGGGTTTGAATCCCCGTGTTCGACCAAAGGGGAGTGCTGCCGCTTCTCCCCTTTGGAAACCCCATCGGCGTTGTGCCCGCCTCAAGAGGCGGGGTTTACATTGAATCAACGCCATCGAGCGGGCAATGAAGGGGCTCTTAGGCCTCGTCGTTTACGAAGCCGCGCGCGCGCTCGTGGCGCGAACGATCAGGACCGGGTCGTCGGAGTAACGAACCACGCGTTCCGCGACGCTTCCCAGCACCCACCGGCCCACGCCGCTTCTCCCATGGGTGGACATCGCGATCAGACTCTCGGGCTTTTGCCGGGCCACCTCGATGATCTTGTCCGCCGCCGGCCCCTGCGCCGACAGCGCGGAAACTTTCTCCAGCCCCTGCCCTTTGATTTGCCGCAGTCTCGCGTCAAGATATTCCTCAGCCTCTTTTCCGAGCTGGCTCCACAGCTCCTCCAGGTTGGGCGTGTACCCCTCGGGATTGTACGCCAGCGGCGGAAGGGAAAAGGCGCGCGCCAGGATGATCTCAAGCGCCATCGCCTTCGCCAACTCGACCGCGTGCGGTATGGCGATCTCCGCCAGCTCCGAGCCGTCAAGCGGCACGATCACCCGTTTTAGCGAAACCCCTTGAGCCTTCCTGCCCTCCGCCGCCGCGCGAACGACCAAGAGGTCGCTTTTCGCCGCCTCGAGAACTTTTTCGGCAACGCTGCCCAAAAGCCACCGTTTCAGACCCGAGTAACCATGCGTGGTCATGGTTATCAGAGTGCCGGCCTGCGCCGCCGCGCGATCCACGATCACCTCCGCCGGCCTGCCGATCTCCAGCGAGCAACCAACCGAGGCCGCGCTTGCAAACGAACTTGCCAATCTTTTCAGATACTCGTCGCCATGTTTTCTCTCGGCGGTCATGAGGTCGTCGTAACGCCCCTGGTGGGCGATCACCGAAGGCATCAGCGTCTCAGGGTCGATCACGTGCAACAGCTCCGCGGGGATTTTGAGCGCTTGAGCAAACGCTCGGGCGTAAGGCAGGATAGTTTCCGAAAGCTCCGATCCATCCAGCGCCACCAGAATTTTGTTGTACATCGTTTCGCCCTCCCGTTCTTCGACCGGTATTTCACTCTTCGTGGTCGATGGATCTTTCTTCTCGGCTGCAGATCGCTCCGCCTTCGTGCGTCAATTCGCCGCGATCCGCGGCTGGTTCAGATATGCCCCTTTTCGTCGGCGAATCTTCGGTACCATCCCGGCAGCGAGTAGTCGTCGGCGCGATATTGCGGGCGATAGCCTTTGATGTCGAGGATCGGGGTGCCGTTGAAAAAATCGAGTCCCGTCACGGACAACGCGCAGCCTTCCCGCTTGGTCAAGCGCACAAGACTGAGTCCGATGGGATTGGGACGGGTCGGCGAATCGAGCGCGAACACGCCGAGCAGCGGCAGCTCTTCCGGCTTGAATCCCTTTTTCAGAAGCCCCCTGGGTTTCACTTGCAAAGGGCCGATCTGTTCGGGCCTCAGCCGATCGAAGTAGACGATGACAAACAAGTGCGAATAACCGTCGATTCCGTCGAGCGCCTCGGCAAACTCCGGATAGATCTCCAGCTCGCCCTCCACGCTTCCCTTCTCTTTGACCTCGTCGTCGCCGGCCGCCGTTTTGACGATCCCGACCGGCCGCAGATTGATCACCATAGGATCTCCTTCAAACGGCTAAAAATACGCCTTCAGAACGTATTGCTGCAGCATCCGGTGCGCGTTGAAGAACGAGCCGTTGAGGGCGATCGAGTGCAGCATCACGTCGATGAACCGTTCCCGGTCGCGATAAAATAACGGAACGACGACCTGCTCCAGCTTGTCGTAGAGCAACGCGGCGTCGCGCGAGCGATCGGCTTCGTCCGACGCGCTTGCGCCGTCCACTCCGATCGCCCAGCCGGTGAGCCCTTCGATGCATCCTTCGATCCACCAACCGTCCAGAATGCTCAGGCTCGGAACGCCGTTCAGCGCCGCCTTCATGCCGCTCGTGCCTGAGGCCTCCAGCGGCGGCTGCGGCGTGTTGAGCCAGACGTCGGCGCCGGCGGTCATCAGTCGCCCGACTTCCATGTCGTAATCCACGAGATAGGCGATCGGAATATCCCGGCCGACCGCCTCCCTGACCTGGAAGATTTTCCGGATCAGCTCCTTCCCTCCCTGATCCTGCGGATGGGCCTTGCCCGCATAAACGATCTGCAGCGGGCCGGCGGCGGCGATTCTCTTCAGCCGCTCGAGATCGTGAAACAGCAGATCCGCTCTTTTGTACGTCGCCGCGCGACGGCCGAACCCAATCGTCAAAACCTCTTCCTTCATCCCAGAGCCGATGGCCTGGTTCACCTGCTGGATCAACCGCCGCTTCCCATGAGCATGGGCCTGCCACACCTCTTGTCGCGGAATGCTCAGCGCGTAGCGCAGGCTGAAGTTGTCCTGTCTCCAGCCGGGAATGTAACGATCGTACAGCTCCTGAAACGCGGGGGCCGTCCAGGTGACGGCATGGACGCCGTTCGTAATCGCATCGATGTTATAACGGGTGAACATCAGCCGGGAGATCTCGCCGTGTTTCTTGGCGACTCCGTTGATGTAGTGGCTCAGGTTGAAGCCCAGGAACGTCATGTCGAGCACGTCGCCGCAACAAATCAAATCTTTGATGTCGGACATCGCCTGGTGTTCGCCCAGCACCCGCTTCGCCAGATCCAGCGGAAACTGATCGCGTCCCGCCGGGACGGGGGTGTGCGTGGTAAAAACACATTTCCTCCTGACCGCCTCGACATCCTCGTGCGTAATCGCCGTTCTCCCCGCCCTGCGCGCCTCTTCGTCCAACAGCTCCAACCCCAGGAGGCTCGCGTGCCCTTCGTTCATATGAAAGCGCTCGATAGCTCCGTGCCCCAGAGCGCGCAGCATGCGCACGCCGCCGATTCCAAGCACCACCTCCTGACAAAGCCGGTAGTGCAGATCGCCGCCGTAGAGATAGTGGGTCAAAGTTCTATCCCATTCGCTATTTTCCGGAAGATCGACGTCGAGAAAATAGACCGGGACGCGGAATCCTCCCGCGCCGTGAACCTCATGCCTCCAACACCGGACAAGAATCCTGCGCCCTTCTAAGACAACTTCAGCCCTGCCGGGCATCTCTTCCAAACGTTCCTCCACCGGCCATTCCACCGGCTCCTCCGTCTGCCATCCGGCGGGATCGAGCTTTTGATGGAAGTAGCCTTTCCGATGAAGCAACGTCACGGCAACCATCGGCACCTTGAGGTCCGCCGCCGCGCGCACCGTGTCCCCGGCGAGCACGCCCAGGCCGCCGCTGTAGGTCGGCATCTCCGGCGCCACTGCGAGCTCCATGGAAAAATAAGCGACAAGGCTACCGTGATTCACGCGCTTCCCCTTGGAATCCCAATCTCGCGGCGCACGCGCTCTCCCCCCGCGAGACGCCAAGGTTAATCATAGAACGCATATTCCATACCATGCAAACGGCGGCCAACTTCCGGAAATAAACTTGACGCCGTAGCCACGAACGGCCGCCTGGGCGCCCCGGCGTCACCTGGTTTCCCACGCATGCGAAAAACGCCCGATGGGAATCGCAACGCTGCGAAGATTTCCCAACCATCTCAACTATTTCGTTCCCTTTTCTAGAGCCGGCTTGAGGCATGTTTTTTGCTGTTTTCGCCGGGTATCCGGTAGACCGGCGAACGAAAGGAGAAACGATGACCCGCCTCGCAAAGAGCCGACGATCATTCAAAGTGGCCGACGTGATGACCTCGCCTCCGCTTACGATCGATCCTAACGACACGATCGCCGAGGCCGAGGAGATCATGAACGAGCAGAACATCCGCCAACTTCCCGTTGTGAG
>MGSS01000143.1 GCA_001798595.1 Deltaproteobacteria bacterium RIFCSPLOWO2_12_FULL_60_19
AGCTCTCCCCTTTGGTCGAACACGGGGATTCAAACCCCGTGTTCGATATAAGTAGACTACCGGCTACTTCTCGTACAATTTCCGGATAAACCCGCTTTTGTCCAGCTCCTCGACGAAGCTCGCATCGACAAAGTCCTCGGGCTTGTGGTTCCACACGTCGGCGCGGTTCATGGCGACGTACTCGAAGCTCGTCTTCATCCCCTTCACGTTGGGATAAGGGGCGGGAATAAACGACTTTGAGAAGAGCTGGTAGGACTCGCGCACCAGCTCATTGTCGTCCAGCTTTAACGTCTGTCGGATAACCTTCCGGCCGAATCCCCGGTCTCGCTTAAAGAGGGCGATCCCCTCCAGATGGGCCCTCATGTAGCTCAACACCATCTCGCGATCTCTCTGAACCGTTGCGCGGCGCGTGACGATCTCCATCCACGGATAATGGACTTCCTTGGATGAATCCCAGAGCATCGGAAAACCCAATTTTTGGGCCCTGGCGTAACCGGGATACGAAAGCGCGGCGGCGTCGGCCGTGCCCTGCACCAGCGCCGCGAGCCGCTCGTTGTCGCCGCCGATCTGGATCAGGGTCGCATCCCGGTCGGGATTGAGCCCCTTCTTCTTCATGATATGCCGTACCAGAAAATCCGTCAGGGAGCCGAAGCTCGAAACGCCGATCTTTTTGCCCTTGAGGTCTTCAGGCCGCTTGATCTCCGGCTTGACCACGAGGGCATGCACCACGCTCGGCATGGTGTGAGCAAGGATCATCAGGTCCGAGCCGGAGAGAGCCGCGCCGATCACCGTCGGAGTGGCCACCGGCGCGATATCCAGACTCCCGCCGATCATCGCCTTGGAGGCGATCCCGGACCCCTGGACGACAATCACCTCGGCGTCGAGACCGTATTTCTCAAACAGTTTGGCCTCTTTCGCGACGAAGATGATAATGTTGGCGACGGTGATGGAAGGGACGCCGACACGAATTTTCTTGAGCGCCTTCCCCTGAGCGAAGGCAGGCGAACTGAACGCGGCAAACAGGCCGATGAATAACGCAGCGAAGCGAATCATGAATCCAATCTTGGAGACAGGATAGCCGCGAATGCACCGGCCTGTCAACGGGAAAAACGGCTAGATTGCCTGGATGATGACATCGACCAGCGCCGGCCGCCCCTCTTCTTTGATAGTTTTGATGGCTCGGTCTAGAGCCGGACGGATCTTCTCCGGTTCCGTGATCGGACCTTCGCCGGAGATGCCGAAGGAGCGGGCCAGGCCGGCAAAATCGACGGCGGGGTTTTCCATCTGCATGCCGATGAGCTTATTTTCCGGCGGGCGGCCGCGCGCGATGGCGACTTTTTCCTGATGCTCGACGTCGTTGTAATAGACCCGGTTGTTGGTCATGACGGTAAGCAGCGGCACTTTGGTATTCGCCGCGGTCCAGAGCGCGCTCGTCGTATAGAGCAGATCGCCGTCGCGCTGGAGGTTTACGCAGATTGTGCCTGTGCCGCGGTGGATCAGCGAAGCGCCGACGGAAGCGCCCGGAGCGTAGCCTAACCCGCCGCCGCCGTAGCCGCCGAGGTAGAGTCCGGGTGTGTCCCAATCCCACAACCGCTGCGGCCAGCTTCTGAAGCCGCCGGCGACGAGCAGCCACGATTCCTTCTTGATCGCCTCCCACACTTCGTGCGCCAGACGCGGCGGCGAAATCGGTTTCTCGTCCCAGCGTTTTTTCAGCTCGCTCTGCCAGCGCGCCCGAATTTCGTCGTGTTGCGCCGCGAGATGCTTGCGCCGTTCGTCGACGACGCTTTTGGAAAATTTCCCCTGCCGCTTGATCTCCTCGATCAAAGCCGGGAGGAAGACCTTGGTATTGGCAACAATCGGGAGATCGACGGGCGCAAGCTCTTGAAAGTCGGTCGTCCAGCCGCGCATTGAGATATCCGCCAGCGTCGCGTGGATGACTTTGCAGCCCGGTTTGAGAGCCGAGACGGAGGTATGGGTTGCGGCGTCCTGGCGCGCCAGCGCGCCGAAGAGATCCATGACGTCCAGCCCCAAGACGACGTCGGCGTTGCCGATCAACTCGCGGTTTTTGCCGGTGAGATTGAGCGGATGGGTGTTGGGAAAATTGAGCCGCGCGCCGAGGTCGATCACCGGCGCAGCGAGCAGATCGGCTAACTCCACGAGACTTAAGACCGCTTCGTTGTCTCTCCCAAGATAGTCGGCCACGATGACCGGATGCTGCGCTCCGGAAAGCAAGCGCGCCGCTTCTTTGATGGCGTCCGCTTCAGCCTGGAGCGGCGCCGGCGGACGGAAACGAGAAACGTCGGGAATCGGAATTTCTTTCTCCAGCGCCGCCTCCTGGTCGCTCACGTCGAAGCAGAGATAGACCGGCCCTTTCGGATCGCTCATCGCGATGCGATGGCCGCGCAGGATCGATGACGGAATGGCCTCGACACCGAACGGCTGGTCGTCCCATTTCACGAAATCGCGGACGAGATGGCCCTGGACCAGCGCGGTGTGAATCCAGTCGATCCACGGCCGCCGCTTGCTCGTATTCATCGGGCCGGTGCCGCCCATCACGAGGATCGGCGTCCGGTCGCACCAGGCGTTGTAGATCGCCATCGAGGCGTGCTGAAGCCCGACAACGTTGTGAACGATCGCAGCCATCGGCTTGCCCGAAGCTTTGGCATATCCATGCGCGACGGAGACCGCGATCTCTTCGTGGCAACAGAGAATAATCTCCGGCCTGCCGCCGCTATAATTCACCAGCGAGTCGTGGATGCCGCGAAAGCTCGACCCCGGATTGAGCGCAACGTATTCGATGCCGAGAGCTTTTAAAAGATCGACGATAAGATCAGACCCGTAGTGTGCCGTCATAAATTCACAGCTTCCTTTCCGTCATGCCCCCAAAAGCGATTTCTCGCAGTGAAAGCCGTCGCCCCGTCGGAGAGCCCGCGCATCCGATACTGCCGGTGGGATTAAGCAGCACCCCATTGCGCGGGCTCGGAGAGGGGGTGACGGCTTTCATCGTCAACGGTGATCGAAAAGATCGTAAACATTATTCAAAAAAAGCGTTCTCGATCAACTCCGGCTCCCCGTAGCCTTCAGCGGCCCTGCCGCCGATCTGCTTGCCGTCGGGGTTGATCCGGTGGTCGATTTTCTGCTTGTGGGCGCCGAACCGGATCATCACCAGCGGCTCCTCGCCGTAATTGGCGAACTGGTAGAAGCAGCCCTTGGGAAGAACAATCGCGCCATTCTTGTTGAGTTTTGTCACCTCTCCGTTCAGACCCGTGAAGGTCGCGGTGCCTTTGAGGACCACGAAGATGTGATCTTCGGTCAGATGCGCATGCTGCGCGTTCTCGCCGGTTCCGGTCGCGTAACAGTGAATTCGAAACGTGCTGTAGTCCGTCTCCGAGAGTAGGACTCGACTCCGCCCTTTTTTCACCAGCTGAGTCCGCAATTGAATGACCTGCGGCTGGACGCTTTTATCGACCTCCATACTTTCCTCCTTCGCGCTTAGAACAGGCCTTCCTTCTCTAGCTTACGGGCAATCCGGTCGTCAAGGATATCTTCCACCTTGAGCCGGCGAATCTGCTCACTACTCTTGCTGAGCAGACGGATTACATTCTGCAGCCCTTCGACATTCGGATAGATGCGCCGGCCGTACAGGACCTTCATCATCTCATAACCAGCTTCGGCGTCCTCGACCTTTTGCAAGCGCAGTCCCCTGGCCAAAATTCGCATCACGGCGGTTTTATTATCAGGCTGATTGATGAAGTTGATCGCCTCCAGACAGGCGCGGACCGCTTTCTCAGCCGTATCGGAAGAGCGATCGACCAAGCTCCGTCGCGCCATGAGTCCCAACCCCTGGTACGGAATCCCTATCTTGGCGAGATCGGCAAGGACGCGGAAGCCCTGTCGCTCCATCTGGGCGCCGAAAGTGTAGCCCAGGTAGGCGCCGTCGATAATGCCGGATGCAAGGGATTGGGCCAGAACCGCCTGGTCTCCGATCACCCGGAGCTGGATTTTATCGCGCTCCGGATTGAGCCCCCAACGCTCGAACGCGAGCATGGTGAACATCCAGATGCCACCGCCGATGCTTTGCACCCCGATGCGTTTGCCCTTGAGATCGGCCGGAGCGCGGATGCTCGGCACCACGACGAAATCGCCGTCGAGCTTGTTGATCAGGCCCGCGATGAAGACCAGGTCCAATCCGCCGGCCATGGCGCCGATGGAGGCGCCCGTGGCCGAGCCGACGTGAAACTGTGTCTCGCCGGAGGCGAGGGCCGCCATGCCCACCGGGCCGCTGCGCACATGGACCACCTGCGCGTCGAGACCGTGTTTCTGGAAGATGCCCGCGTCTTTCGCCACAAAAAGAACTCCGGTGCGCTCGCTCAAGCCGCCGAAAGTAAAGACTACCTTGGCAGGCGCTGAAGCGGCATCGGCGAAGCCGGCCAAGAGGAGGACAGAGGCGCAGCAGGCCCAAAACACAGCCACGACCTTCGCACGGAATCTCATCTCGTCTCCTTCCTCTTCACTTGTAGAGCGCGTCGATATAACCGCTCTCGTCCAGCTCTTTGACAAACGAGGTGTCTATGAACTGCTCGGGCCGGGCGCTCTTCGCGGCCGGATTTCTCTCGCCTATCTCTTCCAGCGCGAGCTGGATGCCGCCCATCGCCGGGTAGGGCTTTTTTAGATAGACTCTGGCGTTGTAATCGTAACCGTTTTCGATCTTCTCCATGTCTCTGCTTTTGGTGTACCGCGCGATCACTTCCATACTAAAGCTCTTATTTTTGGCGTAGAAGCTCGTTCCCTTGACCATCGCCTTGACGAACCGCTGAACAGTGTCTCGAGAGTCCCTGGCAAATTTTCTCGTGGTTACGATGTCGCTGTTCAAGCCCTCGATGCCGAGCGTGGTAATGTCCACTAGAATATTCAAGCCCAATTTTTTAGCCACCAGCATCTCCTCAAAGGTCAAACCGGTCCCGTCGATCGACCCGTTGGCCAGCGCGGCCATTCTCACCGGCGAGCTGCCCACCTGCACAATGGTCACGTCTTTCTCCGGCGACAGCCCGGTCTTCTTGAGCAGATATCTCAAGAGAAAGTCTGAGGAGGCCCCGAATCTGCTGACTCCCAGCTTTTTGCCTCGAAGTTGAGAGGCCGTCGTGATCTCCTTGGAAACGACGAGATAGGCCTGGGCTGGATCTTTTTTCGTGCTCCCCAGCATGACCACGTCGGAGCCCGAGAGGGCGGAATTGATGGCGGTGGCGCCGGAAAGGATCGCGATCGGCACGTTGCCGCCGATGATCGCCTGGGTCACGATTGTCGAGCTGCCGATGAATAGGATCTGGACATCGAGGCCGTTTTCCTTGAAAATCCCGGCCTCTTTCGCGACCCATATGAGAGACTGGCCGACCGCTATCGTGGAATAGGCCGATTGCAGCTTGACCGGCTGGCCGGAGGCTGGGGAAGAAAAAAACACGGCAAATAGAAGCAGAACGATTGTTTTGCTCATTCTGTTCTCCTGGGAGTCTCCTCCTGCCTATCGCCTGTTGCTCTCCCCATGTTTCATTCGATCACGTCATCTGCTCTGATGACCAGGGTTGCTTCATGGGCAAATCACCACGCGGCATGCTAGTCCTGTTTGTGGGCGCTCCTAGCCCGCCTTCCTAACCTTCGCAGCTCTAATCATGCCATCAATAGAAAGATCTTCATCCAACTCCGCCCAGTGGATTCCATACCCTGACGGGGACACTTCAAAATTCATCTTCGTTCGCTCATCTGCCGAGGCGAGCCTCGTTGGGGGTGGTTTCCTCGGGTTTTGCGTTGCGGCGTTGGCTAACGCCTCCTCGATCGCTGCCTGAAAGACCTGAAAGGGCCGGGCGCCCACCAGCATCTGTCCGTTGATGAGAAAGGTTGGCGTCCCCCGGGCCCCTAGCTCGAGCCCGAGCTTGGTCTCATCTTCGACCTGCTGTTGGTACTTGCCCGAATCCAAGCACCGGGCGAAGGCCCTCATGTCCAGGCCCGACTGGTGAGCGTATCGTTTCAGCTTCGCGTTGGTGAACGCCAGGCCCCCCTGGCTCTCGAAAAGCTTGTCATGGTATGGCCAGAACTTTTTCTGCTCCCTGGCGCACTCAGCAGCCTGGGCGGCAGCAAAGGAGTGCTCCCCCAGAAGGGCAAAGTGCTGGTACGCGAACCGCACCTGGCCATTTTTGATATAGGTCTCTTTGAGCCGTGGAAGCGTCTCGACCCAAAACTTCCGGCAGAAGCTACACTGAAAGTCCGACAGCTCGACCATCGTCACAGGTGCCTTGGGGAGACCCAGGGCCCGTGTAGACTCCGAGGGGAAGGCTTGAGGGACGGTGGCGCGCTCGGCAGCCAGCACGACGCTCGCAAAGCCGAGGCCGGGTGCCACCATCAACATGAGCATCACCGTCAACGTTCTCAGCGTCCTTCTCCTCACGGTCTTATCCGTCGTGGGTGGACCAGCGGTCCATATCAGGAAATAGCTTCCACCTCACCTGACATGAAACGGGATCGTCACGGCGTTGGCAGGGCCTCGACGACGTCCAGCTGGTGCTTCTTGACTTGCTGGATCAGGGGCCCGGTGACAGTTAGAAACTCCAAGTTGATCTCTGCCTTCTCGCTCGGACCAAGGGTAGCCTGCTTCGTCGAAAACGTGGCCGTTCCGAGAATCTTGCCGTCAGCCCCAAAAGCCTTTCCCCCCATCTTTATCTTGCCAAGGGTAACGCCGGCCATGTTCTGCACGGTCCCCTTGATGTGGAGGTGGTTTGACGCGCAGATATACATCCCCGGATCCATGCCCGGATGCAGGCCCACGCTCAAGGTCTCCACCTTGACCTTGTCTTTCAGATCTGCTGCCAGAGAGGTGCTAAACCCTCCGAGCATCAGAAGCCCGACAAGAAATGGAACTGCAGTTGCCTTCATAACTTTCCTCCTTCTGCGGCTAGAGCCGCGCCTATTTAATGACGCGATTAGCGCGAGACAGCACTTCCCCAGGAACCTGGAGGCCGAGCCGCTTCGCGGTTTTAAGATTAATAATGAACTCGAACCGGTCGGGGAGCTCGACGGGCAGCTCCCGAGGAGGCGTCCCCGTAAGGATCCTATGGACCAAGCGCGCGGCCTGGCGGCCTTGAGCATACTGGTCAGGACCATATGAAACCAGTGCGCCGAACTGCGACCAGAACGAGGCCGGATACATAGTGGGCAGGTTGTTTGAGGTTGCTACCTCGAGGCTTCGCCCAGGGATGTTGAGGTTCGTCCCAGACTGAACAATCAGGATTCCGTCATGCCCGCCCGCCTTGAGATTGGCGAGAGCAGGCTCGATCTCCAACGGCGCCGTGATCGGGTGCTTAAGCAATCTCACTTTGAGCCGGCTTGCCTCGCTGCTGGCGAATGTCGCTGCCTCCTGTTCCTCTATCTTTCTTGGGTCAAAGGTCACCAGCACCTGGCGGAGGGATGGAACGGTTTCCTTGAAGAGCTCCAGGCGCTTTGCGGTCAGCTCTGCGCGCAGGTTCGCGATCCCAGTGATGTTTCCGCCGGGTCGAGCTATACTCTCCACTAGACCGAGTCTCACTGGATCACTCACTTGCGTGAATACAATGGGGACCTTTTGACCGGTGTTCTGCCGGCAGGCATCCGAAACACAAAAGAGGAGATCCGGTTTTAGATCGAGCAGCTCCGCAGCCAGCTTCGGTAGACGAGTCAGGTCGCCCTGGGCGGCGCGTGCCTCGAAGACAACATTTTTTCCCTCAACATAGCCAAACTCCTTGAGCCCGTCCCGGAACCCCTGGGTGCTAGAGTGCCAAGCTACCATGGCGTCTGTCAAGATTCCGATATTGAAAACCTTTGGCCTCTGGGCCCACGCATCAGGTCCCCGATAAAAGAAGACCAGCAGGAATGGCCAGGTAGCTATTATTAAGACTAGGGCTTCAAATCTACGCAAAAAATAACCTCTGGTTTTCATTTTATCACTTTGTCCGCCCGCACCAGCACGTTCGGCGGAATCGTCAGGCCAATCTGCTTCGCGGCTTTCAAGTTGATGACTAACTCAAACTTCTTCGGCTGCTCCACCGGGAGATCGGCGGGCTTGGCGCCTTTCAAAATCTTGTCCACATACGTAGCAGCGCGCCGGAACAAGTCGGTCAAGCTCACGCCGTAGGTCATAAGCCCCCCGGCTTCCACAAATTCTGGGGCAACGTATATCGCCGGGAGGCGGCTCTTTACCGCGAGTTCTGCAATCTCTGTTCGCTGAGACAAGGCGATGCCGCCCGACACATTCATAAGGACTGCATGAGCCCGCCCTTTGCCGGCGGCTCGGAATGCGGTCTCAATATCCTTGGGACTTAGGACGTCCAGGTATTGAAGCTTCACTCCGAACGCCCCTGCGGCGAGTTCCGTCTCTCTTAACGCTTGTGCGTTGCCCGGTCGGGTCGAAGTCCCGAAGACGGCCACGCGGGAGAGCTTAGGAACGATTTCTTTCAGAAGCTCCAGTTGCTTTCCGCTTATCTCCGGGGCAAGGGTTGCCAATCCAGTAATGTTGCCACCCGGACGCGCCAGGCTGGCGACGAACCCGCTCCCCACAGGATCAGCATCCTGCGCCATCACAATGGGAATCGTAAGGGTTGCTTCCTTGGCGGCACGGGTTACTATCGGACCAGCCGTGACGATGACGTCTACCTTGAGACGCACTAGCTCGGCCGCGAGTTCGGGGAGGCGATCGAATTTCCCCTCTGCATATCGAAACTCAATGACAATGTTTTTCCCCTCCACGTACCCAAGCTCGCGCAGACCTTGCCGGAATGCCTCGATGCGGGCCGATTGAGCGGAAAGGGAACTAGCAGTTAGGTATCCTATCCGGGGGATTTTCGTTGGCTGCTGCGCCCCAAGGAACGGAGCAATGGACAGTAGAACAGTGGTCAATAGGCAGACAGTGATTTTCCGGTTCACGGGTTTCTCCAATCGAAAATCTCAAATCCTTCGACGTCACTCATACGCGGACTTTTTGTACTCCGTGCGCATCTCGGATTGCAACCGGCCGAGACGATAGGTTTTCCAGTCGACGAATCTCCCGCACTCCGCCAGTGCCGGGTGAACTTCTTGAATCTTGCGCCACATCTCCTGGACGATGAAGCGATAGTCGGGATGGCCCTGGGGCATGCTCCGTAGCTCGCAGATAAAGACCGCCTCGCGCAGATTCATTTTCATGGCCCAGCGAATCTTATAGGCGAACGGGACGACATATTGGGCCTCAAGTGGAAGATCGCGGTGGATTTTCTCATAGACCGCCGCCGCCTGCTCCATGCAGCGATCGAAGTCGGACTTGAAACCCGCCTCGACAATTTCCCGCGGCATGTCGTAGCCGTGAGCCGTGGTGAAGTCCTGCCTCTCCTGCGTGAGGATTCTGTGACGGTGCAGATCGCGGTAGAGCCCGAGATTGCCGAGAATGTCGAAGGTGTAATACGCCTGCTCCAGCGCCCGCCCCGGCTTGTCGCGCCTGTGGCGTCTTCTTTTGAGATAATCCGCCAGGATTGTCTTGCGCTCATCAGGCTTGAGCTTCGCAGCCAGTTTTCTCATCTCAACCATCGGATGGCGCGAGTGAGGGTAGAGAATCGCCGCGACGATCTTCTCCTCCGCGTCGCGGTCGTAATCCACCAGCGTCACGGGCTCCAGCGTGCGAGCCGGCATGTCCTTGACCAAACGGGAAGCCAGGGAGCGGGCGGCGCTAAAGGTTTCCGTCAGGTAGTCGCTCTTTTTCGCCCGCTTGACGAAGGATGGAATGAGCTGGTTCAACTCGCGGTGCATCGCCACGGCGAGATCCTTCGCTTCGGTCAGTTCCTGTGAATAAAGCTTGGTGAGCAGGTATTCGAACGCCTGGCCCACGCCGAAGAAGCCGACGTTGGTGAGCGTCGCCGCCGGCAGATAGCCGCGCAGGATATCGCAGGTCTGCGCTCTGAGCGTCGCGCGATAGGCGGTCTCCGCCCACTTCTTCAACCTCTCGTCTTTCACCGCCTCTCGATAGCTGAGCGGCGCGCCGCTTTCCGGGTGGCGTAGCTCCACGTCTTCGATGGGTAGCGAGCTCTTGATGAACTCCATCATCGGCGCCATCTGCCGGGAGTAGGTGTCAAAGAGGAGTTGCATCAGCTCGAGGTAATCGTTCCGGTGAGACGAAGCGACGATCTTGGGCTCGCGATAGAAGAGATAGTCGCCGGTTTCGTCCTTTTGATCGAAGCGCACGTAGCGCGTCGATTTCTCCAGCGGCGCGATGCCGATGCGGGCGTCTTCGAGAATCTTCGCCGCGACGTTGGAGATCTTCTCGCAGGCGATGTGTGCCCCGCCGAGCTGCGCCACGGAGTCGTCGCCGTAGCCGACGAGCACTCGGTCGTAGAAGGCCCGGGCCTTGTTGAGCGCGGCGCTCTGATCGCTTGCCGGAACCGAGCCGCCCAGCAGATCTTTCAGCGCCAGCTCCGGGTCGCCGAGAAATTCATCTAAGAAAGTCCGCCTCAGGCTTTTGGTCGAGCGGCTGTAGCGCGAGAACAACGCGCCGGCGACTTCCTGCGGCAGCTTGAGGCCGAAGATCGGCTCGGTCAGGTTGGTGAAAAAAGGGGCGAGAGTCTTCTGTTCCTCCGCCGTAAACTCCTCGCTCATCGATAGCGCGCCTCCGGTGATCTAAATTGGTGATTCTATTCGCTTCTGTGTTAATAACAAGCGGAAAGGGAACCCGGGATAAAATATCAGTTGCGGCACAGCCGATCGACCAGGGGGCGAAGCGGAAACAAAGTCTTCGAGGAAAGGCGAACCAGGGGCGCAAGCAAAGAGGGGCGATAGATCAGGCCGCGGATGATCCGGTTAATTGTCTGACGAGAGCTGAAGGCCTGCCGGCAGAGACACTCGTAGCCGGCAAATTGTTCTACCGTTCCATTGCGCCGCCTGAACGCGCGGTCGATCGCCTCGCCGGCCAAGATGCCGCTCTTTAGCGCAAAATAGACTCCTTCCCCGGTGACGGGCTCGGTGACGCGGGCGGCGTCTCCGGCCAGAAGGAAGCTGTCTCCATAACAACGTCGCGGGGAAAAATAGACCGGATAAGCGGAGCGGATATCGCCCACGATCTCGCTTTCCCTCAAGCATTCTCTAAGAAAATCATTCTTGCATAAAAACTTCTCCAGCAGGGCTGCCAGAGAGAGATTCTCTTTCGCCCGGCGCTTCTCCACGGTAAAGCAGAGATTGGCCGCTCCCCCACCCAGCCCCACCAGTCCCGCGTAACCGCCGGGAAAGCAGTGGATCTGGACCTCCCCGGGAAAGCTCCAGCGCCGGGTCAGGCGCAGTTGAAAGGCCAGATAGTCCGTCGGCCCGTCGCTTGTTTTGGCCAAACCCAGGCGATGCGTCACCGACGAGTTGCGTCCATCGGCCCCGATCAAGAAGACTGAATGTAATTGCTTCTCTGCCGAGTGCGCCTCAAGAGTTATAGACCATCCTTCCGCGTCGCGCGCCACAGCTCCGACCCTGCAGCCCTGCTGTACCGCCACTCCCTCTTTTTCCGCCGCCTGGACAAGTAGATTGTCCAGATAGAAACGGCGCAGACCCAGGCCGAAACGGCGTTGTCCGGCCTGAACCGGAAAATCGACTCTAGCCTGATCTCCCGCGCAAGTTGAGATGCGGAACGCTCCGACCTCTTCATGCTCGAACGAGAGCAGATCGTCCGCCACGCCCAACTGCTCGAACAGCGGCCAGGCGATCGGATTTAAAAAATCGCCGCAGAGTTTTTCGCGCGGGAAAAAAGCTTTGTCGAGCAGGACGACCGAATAACCCTTGCGCGCCAGAGAGATGGCCGACGCCGACCCGGCCGGACCGGCGCCCACAATCGCCACATCGAATCGTCCCACTTTCATCCCTTCAGCGGGAAATAAGCGAAAAGACGAAACGGGAAAAGTGGCAAGAGGCGAAACTCCCCGATATGCGCCTGTTCAAAGAGCCGCCGCCACTCCGCCATAGTAAAGGCCCGGCGGACGGAGAGCGGCGCGTCGGTACGGGTCATCACGTTGCGGCTGAACGCGGTGAGCAGGCGGATGCCGCCATAGGCCAGAGGGTGGCGGATCAGGTCGCTTACGATGATGCCCCTCCTCGCCAAGCCAGCCCAGGTCTTGAGCAAAACAATGATTTCGCTTTCCGAAAAGTGGTGGAGCACTTGGGAGACGAAGACGAAATCGAAAGTTCGCGGAGCAAACGGCGGTGAAAAACCGTCAGCCCGCAAGACGGAAATCTCCGGCCAACGCGCCGCCAACCGGCGCACCATTTGCGCCGCAACCGGATCCCGTTCCAGGGCGACGACCCTCGCGGACACTCCTTTTCGTCTCGCCCAGCCCGTAATCCGCGCCGAGAGATCTCCGCTTCCAGCCCCGACGTCGAGCAAGGAAAAGCCGGTCATGCGATTTTCTTCGACGTACCCGTCAAGACAGCCGAGCACGCCGCGCGCGGCGCCGAGAGCGCGATTGATGGTCCGGAGATTTTTTAAGTCGCCTTCCAGCAACCGCGCCGGCAGCCCCGCCAGGTCCATCATCTCCTTGTCGAGGCTGCGCTTCATCTGCCGTTGCCGCGCGCTACCACCAGCGCCGAGTTCTTCGAGCCGAAAGCGATGCAGTTGCAAAGGGCCACCTCAGCCGTTGTAGCCGCGCCCTGGTTGGGCAGATAGTTCAAATCGCACTCTGGGTCGCTCTCCTCGTAGTTGATCGTCGGAGGGAGGAAGCCGTCGTTGAGTCCAAGGATGGCGGCAGCGAGGCCCGCCGCTCCGGAGGCGCCTTGGGGATGGCCGATCATCGACTTGACGGAACTCATGGGAATGTCGTGAGCCCGGCGACCGAAGCAGATTTTAGCCGCCTGTGTCTCCGTCCGATCGTTCAAGAGCGTTGATGTACCGTGCAGAGCGATATAGCCCACCTCGTCTTTAGCCAGACCTGCGTCTTGCACCGCGAGGGACATGGCCCGCGCCGGCTCCTCGCCGCTCGGATCGAGGCGGACCATGTGATAGGCGTCGCAGGTCGAGCCATAGCCCAGAAGTTCGGCCACGATCGGCGCTTTGCGGGCAAACGCATGCTCGCGTTCTTCGAGGACTAAAATCCAGGCGCCTTCGCCTAACACAAAACCGTCGCGCAGCCGATCAAAGGGGCGCGAGGCGCGCTCGGGGTCGTCATTATGCGACGGAGAAACCACCCGCATCGTGGAAAAGCCCTGCATGATGGCGGGCGTGATGGTCGCGTCCACTCCGCCCGTGATCAGGCAGTCGGCCAGGCCGAAGCGGATCAGATTGAACGCATAGCCGATGGCGTCGGTTGAGCTGGTGCAGCCGGTGGAGATGACGTGGCTCGGCCCTCTAAGGTCGAATGCGAGCGAGATCTCGCTGGAGAGAGCGCCGATGGTGGAACTGGAGACGCCGTAAGCGCTGGTCTTGCGCAGGAGATCGGAAAAATAGAGCCGGTACTGCTCTTCGATAAAATCGGGCGTTCCGCCGCCGCTGCCGAGAATCACCCCCCAGGAGCGCCGCTCTTCGAGACTCATCGCCGGCGGATCGACATGAGCGTCGCGCAAGGCCTCCCTTGTCGCCGCGATGGCGAAGGGAACCGCGCGACCGACGCGTCTCATCTCTTTTGGCGCGAGATAATTTTCAGGGCAAAATCCGCTGACTTCGCCGGCTATCCGGCACGCCAGGGGCAGCGGGTCGAACAGGCTGATCTTGCGGATTCCACTGACGCCGTGCCGCGTCGCCCGCCAAAAGGCGTCTGCGCCGATGCCGTTGGGGCTGACGACTCCCAGCCCGCTCACGACCACTCTTCTCCGGCGCGAGAGCTTTCCGTTGTCTCTGCTCATCTTGACAGGTGGCACGAGAAATAGTTTGATCGCAGCTATCATAGCACCCTAAGGCGCATTGTGAAGCGCCGACCTTTGATCGGAGAACGCGCGATGAAACTCGTACTGGCAGGCGGCAGCGGTTTCATAGGCCGGGCACTTTGCAACCGACTCATCGAGCAGGGCCATTCCTTGACGCTGCTCACTCGCTCGCGATCGCCGGCCCCGCTCTCACCCGGCAAAACATGGGTCGCCTGGAATCCCGACTCCGCCGGCGACTGGCAGCGAACCCTCGACGCCGCCGACGGCGTGATTAACCTCGCCGGAGAGCCGATCGCAGGCAAGAGATGGACCGCGGCCCAAAAGAGGAAGATCCGGTCAAGCAGAATCAACACCACCCGCGCGCTTGTGACGGCCATCGACAAAACTGAAATCAAGCCCAAGTTTCTGCTCAACGCTTCGGCCATCGGTTACTACGGCGCGCGCGGCGATGAGGTTCTGACGGAAGAGAGCGTGCCGGGCAACGATTTTCTGTCGAGCGTCTGCGCCGCCTGGGAACAGGAGGCGGAACAAGCCGCGGCTTACGGTTTGAGAGTCATTCGGCTTCGCACGGGTATCGTCCTCGGCAACGGCGGGGGAGCCCTCGCCAAGATGGTTCTGCCGTTTAAGCTTTTTGTCGGCGGCCCGTTGGGTTCGGGAACGCAGTGGATGCCGTGGATCCACTTGGAAGACGAGATCGATCTGATTCAGTTCCTGATCGAGAACCGCCATGCGCGCGGCGCGGTGAACGCCACAGCCCCTTATCCCGTTACGATGAGAGAGTTTTGCAACACGCTCGGCGGCGTCCTTCACCGCCCCTCATGGGCGCCCGTTCCGGCCTTCGCCCTCAGGCTGTTGCTTGGTGAGATGGCGGAGATACTCCTCGCCAGCCAACGGGTAATCCCGGCGAAGGCTCAAAGCTTAGGCTATCAATTCAAACATCCGACCCTCCTCGAAGCCCTGAGAGCTCTGCTTGCCTAACTCTCGTTAGCTTGGAAACGGCATATGGACTTCAAGAATCAAGTCGTCCTCATTACCGGCGCTTCCAGCGGCATCGGCCGGCGTCTCGCCATCGACCTAGCAGCTCGGGGAGCGACAGTGGTGGGCTGCGGCCGGTCGCGCGAACGCTTGCAAGAAACAGAGCAAGAGATGAAGCGCCACAGCGCTTCTTCGACTGTTCATGTCTGCGATGTGAGCGATCCGCAGCAGGTCAAAGCGATGGTCGAGAAAGTCCTTGCGCAGTTCGGCAGGATCGACATTCTGATCAATAATGCCGGCTTCGGATTCTATAAAACTCTCGCCGATTCCCCTCTAGAGTCGATTGAGGCCGTGTTGCGGACCAACTTTCTCGGCGCGGTTTACTCCATCAAAGAGGCCCTGCCCTTCATGATTGCGCGGCGCTCAGGCCATATTGTCAACATCGCCTCCGGGGCAGGCAAGATCGGCACGCCCAGCATGGCGGCCTACTGCGCCAGCAAGTTCGCAATGATCGGCCTGAGCGAATCTCTCTATCACGAGTTGAGGCCCTTGGGCATTCATGTGTCCGTCATTTCTCCCGGGCCGGTGAGAACGAAGATGCAGTTGCTGTTTGACCAACTCGCCGCAGGCGTTTGGACGCCGGAGTTTCTGATCCTCAAGACCGAAGAGGTCTCCCGTGCCGTCATCAAGGCGATCGAAAAGAAGCGGTTCGAGACTGTCATCCCCTTCTGGTTGGCCGTGGTGTGCCGGGTGAAGGCCCTGTGCCCGGCGCTTTTCCGCTTCGTGTCATACCACGCCCTCCGCCTGCGGCAGGCGCAAAGCACCCGCAAAGATATGTAACGGGAACTTAACGAAGCGGTACGGAGTTTATACGTGCAAAGGAGGCCGTATGCCAAAACGTCTTGTGCTCGGTTTGTTGTTTGTTCTGCTTTCGCTTTCGCCGCTCCACGCCCAACTCGGGCCCAAGGATAGCGCCAACCTATCCGCCACCGACTTAAACAGAGTAAAGATCGGGGATCCTGCGCCGGAGTTTACTCTGGAAAACGTGGACGGCAAAAAGATTTCTCTCTCCGACTTTCGGGGCAAGAAAAACGTCGTCCTGGCTTTTTACCGCGGCCGGTGGTGACCCTACTGCGCGGAACAGCTCGGCGAGCTGAAGAGACTTTTGAGCGAAAAAGAGAAGGCGAACGGGCGAATCCTCGCGGTGAGCATCGATAGCCATGAGGACAGCAAGCAGTTTAGTCAGAAGCTGAACGAGCGGTCCGCCGGGCGGATCGACTTCCCCATGCTCGAAGACAAGAGCCACAAGGTCATCGACCGCTACGGGATTCTCAATCCCGACGGCAAGGGCTGGCCTCATCCGGCCACGTACGTGATCGACAAGCAGGGAGTGGTTCGCTGGCTCTTCGTGGACGTCGATTACACCAAGCGCCCGACCAACGAGCAGATCCTGCGAGAGCTGCGGAAAATCTCTTAACTTCTGCAAAAGGAAGGAACGACGATGTTACCAGGGCTACTGATAGTTCCAGTGGCCGCAAGGAAAGTCCATCGGGTTATTCTTGCGGAACTTTTTACGGGTAGCACGGGTTAACGTAAAAGAGACGAAATTGAAGCGATTCGACAAGGAGTGGATGCTATGGTCGGACGACTCGATCCTGTAAGCGCGTTAAAGGCTGGGGTTCTAGGGACTCTCGCCATGACGATCGTCATGTACGGTCTCCCACCGCTGATGGGCAGTCCCCCCATGGACATTATGGCCGCTCTGGGATCGGTATTCCCATTTAAAATCTCGCCATACATCTTTGGATTTCTGGTCCATTTCGGATTTGGCATCGGCCTAACATTCATCTATGCCGTTTTTTTCTATTGCTGGCTTCCGGGTCCTACCTGGCTTAAAGGCGGGCTATTTTCGCTCCTCCCGTGGCTCTTTGCCATAACTCTGCTCGGTCCCTCGCTGCAATTGGCCGCCAAGATCTCTGGCACCGGCTCGTCTGCTGCCGCCAATCCATGCGCCGTGAGGAATCCCTGTGCTCCGAAGGCCTCCAATCCCTGCGCGCCGGCCGCAAACCCCTGCGCTGTAAAACCGGTAAACCCTTGTACCGTGAGCAATCCGTGCGCGGTCAAAGCAACAGCCAATCCTTGCGCGGTCAAAAGCTCAAATCCCTGCGCCGTCAATCCATGCGCGGTTAAACCTTCGGCCAACCCCTGCGCCTCCCAGTCGGCAAACCCCTGCGGGGTCCAGAAGAATCCGTGCGCCGCCGGGCCCGCCGCCGGGGGCGGCATACCGCCTCAAGTTCTGAGCCTCATCGTTCATCTGATCTATGGCGGGATCATTGGCGCATTTTACCGGCCCCGCGCGTAGTTGTGTTCCTAGTTTTGGTTCTGCAATCAAGTACGGTTAGTTTGTCATTCAACGCCGCTTCGCATACGGTGACAATCGAGAAACGATTCGACTGAAAGGAGACTTGTGATGGCAGAGGACGTTCAGATAAAAAGGGAAATCGTGCTGGAGGCGGACGCAGAGACCCTGGAGAAGATGCGCAAGGAAGGGCATGCGAGAGGGTTTACGGTTCATTGCGACGAGGGAGAGCGCGTCGGCGGAGAAAACACTGCGCCCCCGCCGCTCGCCTATTTCGGCCTCTCTCTGGCTTTCTGACTGCTCACCCAGATTTCCCGGTACGGGGAAATGATGAAGACCAAAATCGACAAGGCCCGTGTATTCGTGAAGGCCAAATTCAAAAGCGAGGGCTCGGTCCTGGCGGAGACCGTGAAGGCTCAAGGTTTGGGCTTTGAAACCCGATTGGAACTCCAGTCAACCGAGCCTGCGGAACGGGTCGCGGCGGTCGTGCGCAACGCCGAGAACGGCTGTTATGTCCTGCAATCGCTCCTCAACCCGGTCCCGGTGGAGCGCAAGTTCGCCTTAAACGGCGCCGAATTCGACCCTGAGACCTTGAAAAAGAAAAAAAGGCCGGCTTCCTAAGACAACGCCGGCCTCGCATTGGCCATAGCTTTCATAGTTGTAGGAATCCCTCAAATCCTTCTGGATTAACGCACCCCCCACGGACCGGCAGGTATGGAGACTCCCTTGGCGGCTGTCCGGAACGGCCTACTATTTTTGCGCGGGCACCTGCTTGTCCTCTCTTGAGGTTGTCGAGCCTGAACTGAGTGCGGCTTCAGCGATTTCGTACTTGCAGCTCTTCTTTTCGGGAAGCTCTTGTAGCTTTTTGACAATGCCTTCCGCTTCCTCAGTCGAGTAAAAGAGCCCAACGGTACTCACATCACCATTGGGGCGGATTTCATGGACGTAGAGTTTCTTCACCGAATGGCTACCAGGATTTCGGCGTCTTATAGCCGACCTGCTTCCGCTCCTTCATGAACGCTTTGAAAGTCTCCGGGTGAGACTTCACGTTGTACGGGCAAACATCCACGCACAAGTGGCAGTACTCATCGCGCAGGCGCGAATAGGGGTAACATTTCTCCAGATCGATGAGCCAGCGCTTGATGCCATGCGTCATGACATGCTGTTTGGGAATGGCGTCGCCCGGGCAGTTGAGCTGGCAGACGTTGCAGTTCATGCAGAAGTCCTGGACCCCGAACTCACGGGGTTGATCCTCGGCGAGAGGGAGATCGGTTGTGACAAAGCCGGGGCGAAAGCTGGCGCCGTATTTTTCGTTGATCAGGCTGCCGTGCCGCCCTAGCTCGCCGAAGCCCACCTGGTAAAAAATCGGAATGGCCTGAACTTCGCTTCCGCCGTTATGGTGGGCCCGCGCGGGATAGCCGAGATCGCGAATGTAAGCGGCAAGCTCGGTCGCGATTTCCGTGCATTTGGCGTAGACCCGCATAGCTTCTTCTTCAACCGTGTTGGCGCCGTGGAGGACTTTTTCATAATCTTCCGCCACGCAAGCGGCGATGACGAACTCGTGGGGCACATCCTCGCTGAGATCGATCATGTGAGGTTGAAGCCGGCAGATCCCAGCCATGTTCGCTCCCAGCTCGATGGTTTTGGCTTTGATCTGCTTCGCCGTCTCCGCCGGATCGCCGACTTCGACGCGCTGCGGACTAACCGGGCCGTCGCGAAATTTTGCCAGCTTCACCCAGCTATCGCGGTACGCTTGAATCTTCGGAGTCGCAGCCGTGTAAT